>CAZFDX010000513.1:0-2252 GCA_964518325.1 uncultured Alcaligenaceae bacterium
GATGGCCACGGGTAAACCTAACCCAAACCCGACTAGTTGCCCCGCACGCCATAACTCGGCCAAAACCTGATTCGGCTCGGCATCGAACAAAAGGCGTTGCGTCCATTTGAAGAACGTCTCTTCGTGAATTTGCTCGATGTCCCCTAAGTTCGGGTAAATTTGTGAGATGGCCCGTCGTGCGGATTGGGCATCTTCATTCTGGACCGCAGTGAGAAGTTCGGTTCTGGCAGAGAGCAAAGTCCGAGAGTACCCCTTTAATCGATCTTTCAAAGGAATTGCCGACCGCACTCTTCGGATGGCATCGTGGATTCGATCGGTTTTGCTGTAGTGATTTGTCTCGACAGATTTCGAGCAGGGGAATTCCCGCGATCTCATTTGACCGATCCGATTGAGGAAATAGTTCCACAAGGGAAGTCCCATATCGGGGCGATGCTGTTTCAGCTTGAGGATGGCCTTTTGGTAACGGGTGTAATTATGACTGGGAGATTCCAGCGGATTCGGGGCAAAAAGTTCCAGCCGAGCTAAACCGGCCAAGGCTCCTTCGGTCCAACTTGGGAAATTTTCGGGGTCCAAGGCTTCAAAAATCGCCGACCAAAAAGAAAGCCCCAACCCTGCGATATGGTACATCCCTAACGGGTCCAAGCAACGGCTCATTCGCAAGGGAAACGGGTCGCGGCCTAGAATCAGGTGGTTTAGAGCATGGCGAATCGATCGAACCTTACGAGCCAAAACAGGACGGATAAAATTCGGTGAGTCTAAATCATCGGTGAATTCCTGAAGTTGGCTCAACAGTTCCGAATCGTTGGCAGAATGCAAAAATGAGGTATTCAACCAAGTGGCCCGCGCCGATTGAACGCTCAGGCGATTTTCCTCCAACTGATGAGGACACTTGGCAATAAATTGTCGCAATAATGGTTCAACAAGGAACCGCAAACAAACCTCCGAATATCAAGAATTTAACTATTATATGAGATATTTATGTTGTAACACATCGAAAACAGGGCCAGAAACCCCGAAAAATCACTATTTTTCGTGAACGAATGAGTAACATATTCACATCATACGGGAAGATAACATGCTGGTTATTGAGTTATCGGACGATATTGTTGCCTTTCGGAACTACATGAGAGCCGAGCGGGGCCTTTCTGAAAATACCGTAATTTCCTACGGTTTCGATTTAGATAAATATCTTTCCTTCGTGAGCATGGGTATGGTAGCGAGTTACCATAAACCCTCGCTGTCGGAATTGGCATCCTTCATCAGCTATCTTCGGGATGATGAAAAATTAGCCCCCCCCAGCATCGCGCGTGCTTTGGTTTCGTTAAAAATGTTTTACCGGTTCCTAAAACTCGAGGAACGTGCCCAAGCCCACACTGTAGAACTGCTCAGCTCCCCAACCTTATGGGAAAGAATTCCTCAGGTTCTCTCGCCGGCTGCCGTCGAAAAACTCCTCAATGCTCCGATGGAAGGTGAAAGGTTTTTCCTTCGCGATCGGGCCATTTTGGAAACACTGTATGCGACCGGTTGCCGAGCCTCGGAAGTTTGTAATCTCAAGTATGCGGATGTTTATTTAGATGCAGGATTTTGTCGGTGTTTTGGCAAAGGGAGCAAACAACGTGTGGTTCCCCTAGGTTCCCAAGCGATTGCTTGGTTGCGCGCTTATTTTGCCGACGGAAGACCCTTCGTCGGAAATAGTGCGGTCGGCAGTGAGTATGTTTTTCTCAGCCGAGCAGGGAAACGATTGGATCGACAAATCCTCTGGGCGTTAGTGAAAAAATATGTGAAACGGGCCGGCCTCATTAGTACGGTTAGCCCCCATACGCTACGGCATAGTTTTGCCACACATATGTTAGAGAACGGAGCTGATATTCGCGCAGTCCAAGAAATGCTAGGTCATGCGAGTATTGGTACCACCCAAATCTATACCCATGTGGATCGAAACCGTTTGAAGGCTTTGCATCGAAAATTTCATCCACGGGGTGAGCAGTCCCCCCCAACCTCCTCGACCTCATCTGAAGAAAGCTAATCGATCTACCTGAAAAGAACATAACTTTCACACAGGGGCACTTTCGCCGAATCTTTACGGCAGGAATGAGGATCATTTCACTTGAACGGGTTGCTCTCCCGAGTCAAAGTGAAATCTCTGGTTGTGAACTCGTTCCTCGTCTACCGAAAATTCATAAACTCAAAACATATCCGTTTGAATACCAAACTTTCGCGAGTCAAACGAGACCGTTCATAAGGAGTGAAGA
>CAZFDX010000514.1:0-3753 GCA_964518325.1 uncultured Alcaligenaceae bacterium
TCTCACTCTCTCGGGGGTGACCTTGGCCCAAGAGCCGGCCTCTTCGTTCCGACCTCGACCTCTGAACGATTCGGGGTCTTCCGATTCCGCCTTCACACCCAGTCCGAAATCGATTTCGCCACCGAAATTATCCACGCTAACCGAGGCACCTTCTCCTTCCCAGCCCGCGCCGTCGGTCAAACCGGTTCAAGCAACCCAACCGGGCCAAACCAAGATTGATCCAACCGATCCGAACCGCTTCTTGCTTCGTCTTGAACCTCCCGGTCCCGATCGTCTTTTTGGTGCCCGAGAAACGGAAGCCCAGTTTGAACTTCGGATGAAACAACTGTTTGCCGAGAACTTCCGTTCGGAAAGTGCCAAACTCCCCGAAAAGCCGATCCTCAGCAAAGAGGAGTACAAACCCCGTAACTTTGCCCCTATGACCATGCGGGTCGAGCCGGCCTATATCGTTCATCGTCGGCTCTTCTTCGAGGAAAAAAATGCCGAACGCTACGGCTGGGAACTCGGCTTCTTGCAGCCGTTTGTTTCGCCGGCAGCGTTTTATCAAGATGTCATTTTTTTCCCGAAACACCTGCTGACCCAATGTCGGCACTGGGAAACGAACGCGGGCCTGTGCTTGCCCGGCGATCCGGTGCCGTTCTTGTGGTACCCGCCCGAATTCTTTGGCAATTGGTGTTCGATCCAAATCGGTATTGGGATCGGCACTCCAGATTGGGAAACCACTCCTTTGCCGATGGCTCCCGCTCCCGCAACCGAGGTTTGGAATCTCCCCCCCCCTTCGAGCCGGTAAAAGAAAACCTTCTAGAAAGTGCTTGAGTATCCCGTTAGCACAACACAATTCAAGAATCGTTCAAATAACATCCTGAGAATGTTCCTGAAGGAAGGGCGTTTTTCGAGGAAGAAAGATTTTTCTGCGAGAGTGTTCCTGAAGGAAGAAAGATTTTTCTGCGAGATGGGGCTTCCGATGTGGGGTCACTTTTTGAGCAATTGGTTCAGAATTTCATTCTCGTCGGGGAATCGCCCTGTGGCGAGTTTCGAGTAAATCAATTGCTCGCCGAGTTTGATTTCAAAACACCCTCCTGAAGCAGGAACAAGCGTTAAGGATTTGATCCGTTGCTTCAGTTCCGTCAACAACCGTGCCGTCAAACTGACAGCTTTAGGCTCGTAGTTTCACACGGCACAATACTTGATTTCCAAATTCATAAAATTCTCCTCAACACAGAATGGTAGTATCTATTTTAGCACAATGGAGGAGGGGCGATTGATTCATTCGGTGCCAAAACTCTCCGAAGGAACTTGGCAAAAACTACACAAAGAGCATCAAGAAATTCTCCGTCCCTATGTGGAAGATCGGCTGCATCGGATGGCACAACATCAAAAACATCCCATACGGGATTTTTTGTTCGAGTATTATTCATTCCGACCGGCCCATTTAATGCGTTGGTCGCCTGGGGTGAATGTGCTTCTGGAAGGGGCAAAACGGAAAGACCTTTCTTGGCAGCAATTTGTAGAAACACCAGAAGGGGCCATTTTACCTCCAGAAAGTTATCCGGAAAATCGGCGTCCGTTTGTGATTTGGGCCTTGGATTATTTGGAAGCGGTGGCAAGGCGTCCGCCACAATTTGGCTGTTTTGGGCTGCATGAATGGGCAATGGTGTACAAAACCCAAGACATTCGCCACCAAAGCACTCCCTTGCGTCTTTCTTCCGAAAAGATTTCCGAGATCGTTGAAGCCGAGGGAACCCGTTGCACTCATTACGATGCCTACCGTTTTTTCACCGAGGCGGCCCGTCCGTTAAATCGTCTCCGCTTGACCCGCGATGAGACCGATCAACACGATCAACGCGGTTGCGTTCATGTGACAATGGACCTGTATCGTTTTGCATTCAAAATTTCGCCTTATTGTCCGGCAGAGCTTCTCCGCGAAGCCTTTTTATTAGCATGGCAGGCCCGAGAACTCGATATGCGAGCCAGTCCCTATGATCTGAGGGCCTATGGTTTGCAGCCCATTCCGATTGAAACTCGGACCGGACGAGAACAATACATCGAACAACAACGGCAACTCAGTGAATTGGGTCAACCCATTCGGGAAAGGTTAATCGAAGTGTATCGGGTTTTGAAAGGGGCTTTTTCCCATTCATGACCCATACTATTACTATCAAAAGGTTATTAGATTAAATTAGATTAGATTGTCTGGTCTGATCTGAGGCTCCGAGTCCATGCTGTTAGGTGATGCGCTGACTCCACTGATCGGGGGAATGCTTCAGGATGAGGATCGAGCTGCAATCAGGGCGGCAAGGTAATTGACCCCATCGCCCCGCGCCAAGGCAACTTCGGCCAAGCCAGCAAAGTCGCGGTTATTGCGACAAAGTTCATAAACACTGGGGCACGCCATTTGTCGATTTTCTTTGGCGAGATATTTTTTGGCCACCTCGCAGGCTTCTTGCGTGCGATTTAATTTCGTCAATAAGTTGACGTAGACCTCGGCAGGAAGAGTGTTGCCCTCGGCTAGGGCCGGTTCGATCTTGTTGCGGAAATGGGTCACGCCATTCTCAACATCAATCCCCGCAAGGGTCCGAATGAGGATACCATAATCGCGGTACATATTCTCGAAGGGGGGATCGTTTTCGGTTTGAAAGCCCGGTCCGAGCTTTTCTCCATACGCACAAAGATCGATCGCCAAGAGCTGTTCGGGGCAAGGGTCCAATTCCAGAGCGAAACTACAGATATTCGATAGGTGCGAAGTATCCACATGGTAGGCCCCCTCATCCATGAGTTCGGGGTGTTTCTGAATGGTTTGGGCAATGGTTGCCCCTTCGGGCCACGAGAATCCTCGGCTTTCAAGATCATTGGTCAAGCGTTCTTTCAATTGTTGATGTAATGATCGAACCAACAGCTTGATGCATTCTTGTTTGGCCGAGTTGTGGGAAGCAAAATCGTGAGAGCTGAAAGCGGTCACGGCGTTGCAGATTCCATATCGATCTAGCAAAACCGAGAAGCCTTTGAAGGGGTGGATATTCCGATAAAGGGCCACTTCGATGTAAGCTTGAATGTTCGCCTCATCGGGGGGGGGGGCATTTTCAAAATGCTCCGTCAGGGTTTTGAGTTCACCGAGCATGTTGAGATAGGTATATGCCCGATGCAAATTGCCTGCCTTGATAAACTCTTGGGCGACCTTTTGCCCTGCTTGGCGGATCGTTTGTTCGTATTCATCGTGCAGGCTTTGGGGGAAATCTTCTTGGTTGCCCGTCGGAAACGGGGAAATGCCCATTTCGACCCGTTTTTTCAGAAGGAGCGCATAGAAGTAAGAATCCCAATCGCCCAGCGATTCAAGAGATTGGCAGAGCTGGTTCACCGCTTCGAGCGGTTCGTGTTTGGTCACCAGAGCTTCGAGTTGACCAAACAGTTCGGGATGGATTTGAGGAGGTTGATCGAGATTGTCCATAATAGAATTTACCACAAGGAAGGAACAAAATTATGATATTCACCCGTTGACTTTCTTCATCGGATAACGAACATACCGATACGCCCAAACCTACCTAACCCCATATCCAATAGGAGTAACGATG
The DNA here is from genome assembly GCA_964518325.1 of uncultured Alcaligenaceae bacterium. GTDB lineage: Bacteria > Planctomycetota > Planctomycetia > Gemmatales > Gemmataceae > SKW135. The sequence goes on from CAZFDX010000514.1 coordinate 3,570, forward strand.
TACCGTTTCCTGGTGGGCCTCTCTCTGGCAGCGGCAACGATTTGGCTTGCCCAACCGGATTTGAGTACGGCTCAAGAAAAAAAAGACAAAGAAAAACCCAAACGGATCGCCATTGCCGATCCCAAGGACGTGGCCGATGACCCCGACTTCTTGACTCAAGGAGAATATGTGGGTACCGTCGTGC
>CAZFDX010000515.1:0-6585 GCA_964518325.1 uncultured Alcaligenaceae bacterium
ATCCAGTAACAGGGCTTTGAGATTGCGTTTCGAATGTTTGATTTGTTTCCACCAGTATTCGGGATCGACTCCAAACGGTTCGGGGCCTAGTTTCTCTTCAAGGGAATTTTCCCATGCCGATACAGAAGGAAACCAAGTCACACTTCCAAAACGGCGAATATCACGGTATCGTAATTCTGGTTGATTATCAAGATGAAAGATAAAATGAGTGTGATTTTCCTTCGGATGGATCGAAGGGACTACTGTGAATTGTCCCGTCATTCCTAAATGTGTTACTAAAACGGAATGATTATCTAACTTAGAAAGAATCCATTTCCCCCGACGTTGAATCTCAATCACTTTTTGTTGAAGGATATTATTCTCCCATTTTTTTGACCATTTTTTTCGGAGAGGTTTTTGACTCCGTTTCATTGAGGTGATGATATGATTCAATAACAGTGGGCGAAGATCACGCACGACAGTTTCCACTTCGGGTAGTTCTGGCATAATCAATGTTCCTACAAAAGGGTTCGCATGGCAAATCGTCTCACTCACTATATGGGGTGACACATGCTAAATCGTCTCACATGCAAGGAGAAATCCATGCGCTCGCCAACGTGGAAAAAATCGGGGCCAAGATAATTTTCCGGTCGCATTCGCACCGATCAGGAATGTATCAAGCACACGAAAGCCCGATTGATTCAAAAGGCTCACTAAACCACGATAGCTAAAATGATGCAAGGTCAAAGGTGCCCCCCCCCTCATCTGAGGCATGGTCCGATCGCCCCGTTCATTTCCCCGTTGACCAAGGCCAAACCCAAATTGAAAATGGCGATTGTGCGCATGGACAACAAAACGCCCCCCCTTCACAAGAATCCGTCGCACATGATGAAGAAATTTTTGTCGATTGTCTTCACCGCGTAACATGCCCAGTGTGCTAAATAAACAGGCAGCATGTTGAAATGACGCATCAGGGATCATGCTCAAATCAACGAGATTGGCTTGAATCCAAGTCGGTGGGGGGTCATGTGATTGAAATTTTTCACGAGCCACCGTGAGCATTTTTTCGGAAAGGTCTACCCCAGTACAATCATACCCCCGTTGGATAAATTCTTCAATCAATCGACCGGTGCCACAACCTAAATCAATTAAATTTCCAGCAGGTGTCAACCACCTTTTGGCGTATTCAACATCAATACGAATGAGAGGCGTCGTTTGTAAAGCCTCGTCATATTCACGGGCCACCCGTTCCGAGGAGAGGTAATCCCATAACCCCCGATCGACCCCCGAGGGTAATTGCCAATCGGGTATCATTTCGTTTCCTTATTCATTGGATGCACCGAATAATGTGTCGATGATTGATTCAAATGATTTCCTTCGATCGATATTGGTTAGGACTTATTGTTATGATTTACGAGCTTTTATCAAAAATCGAATGATAAAAACCCCCAAGAAGATAGCAATCAGAATCAATACGATCATGAATCCTTTACCAACTTGCAAAATTTTATCTTCAAGGGATGAAACATTCGGAGAGGGTTCCGTCGTTTCGGAATTTGGTTCTTCGTAGTATTTTTTATCAAATTCGGAATCCACATTCTTCCCTTCACTAATCCACTGAATTTCATCATTCCGAACTTGAGCATACCATGCATCGGCATCTTTTAATTCATTGAGGAAGTGCTGTTCAATTTCATGCAGAGTTTGAGAACTATCGTGTCTTTCACTTGAAGAGGATAGAACCATTTCCAAAGTTTGACATGCTAACTTACGATAATACTGTCTCGATTCTTCGGATTGAGAGACCAGTGAAAGCCGAAGGTAAGCACGGGCGGCTAAGCGTTTAGCATCTTGTTTGGGAAGATCGCTCGAACCATCGGTTAACACACTCGCCAAGGCTTCGAGTAGGACAGGGGCTTTATGGTCGGCAAAGCGCATCATCCCTAATACGGCCTTGATGGCTTCTTGCCTATTATCGAGATTGCGGAACAGATTGGGTTCTCGGTTGGTTTTTACCAAAAACTCACCGAAACTGAGAAAACTTGGATTCCACCACCGTTCCTTCTGAAGGCTCAAAAGATATTCAATGAGATATTTTTGATATTTTTCACGTCCGAAGTGTGCATTGGGATTGATTTTCAAAGCCCGATCAACATGGTATAAACTTTTTTCTAAGTCCCCTTTATAGAAGTAAAAGGTAGAGATATTGGCTTCGGTTTCGTATAAATTCGGTGAAATTTTGTCTTTCTGTTGCATGATTTCGATCGCTCGATCATGCTGACCTAATTTGTGATAGGCAACTGCCAAATCATCGAGATAGTTCAAATTGTTCGGGTCGGCTTTCAGTTTTTGGAGTCGATCTTGTACCCGCCATTGATAAAACTCAGGAGAGTGCCGCAGGAATTTCCCCGTGATGATTTCTAAGGTCGAAGGGAATCGCGACCGTTCTTGGCGCAAGGTATCGTAATCCCATAAGCAAGCCCAAGTGACTGCGGGCAAACTCAACAGAAGGGCGAGCGTGAAAAAGTGTGATGTTCGTTTCATATATTCCATTCCCAAGAGATGTGAAGATGAAGTCATTATATCACACATGAGAAAAATCATTTGGGCGGATTTTTCTTTTCCCATTCTTTGATATAGAAAACGGGATCGCGTTTGAACTCATCGCGGCAACCCGAGCAGCAGACGTAATAGGTTTTGCCTTCATAGGTGACCGTCATGGTGCCCAATCCGCCCGAGACGATACATTCGCGTTCGGCTCTGCCAATATCGACAAACGGAACCCCTTCCTTTGTGATACCAACAACAATTTTTTTGACGAACAGAGCGCCCGCCCTTTTTTGCTCCTCAATCCGATAGGTCATGCGGTTATCATGCAAAAGATTGATGACCAGTCGTTCAAACCGATCGGTTTCGATCTTTCGTTCTAGAATGAGTTGTTTCTCTTTCAGCTCCCCGAGATAAGTGTAGGATGATCCTTTGGCAGGCTTGGCGGTGAGGTGGAACTTTTTGTCAACGGCACGAATTTCCCATTCGCTAAAAAAGGGACTTTCAGAAAATTTTACCCGTAGGTAACTTTCCTTGTCGGTAAACACCCAAGAGACATCGAGAGTTTCGGCCCACTTGGACTTTTCGCCGGTTTCCAGCGTGCCAGACCCCTTCCATGTACCAATAAAAGGAGCCAACGGCTTCAGAGGTTCGATGGCCGGAATCGCCCCGAGAGAGAGAGGGAAACAGAAAAAAATCGAGAACATGAAAAGTTCCTCAAAATGCGCTCTTGGTGAATCCGGCAAAAGTTTGTATATAAGATATTGTCTAAGTGAACCCCAGTAGGTCAACTACTCTCAGTTAGATTGTTCGGGCTGTAGCGCAGCTTGGCTAGCGCGCTTGCTTGGGGTGCAAGAGGTCGTGGGTTCAAATCCCGCCAGCCCGATTCTTCTTTTTCTTCAAAACCCTCTCGTTTTTCCGCATTTTCTAAGGGTTTCCCTTCAACCTTCTCAAAATCATCTTTCTGATCTTCGTAAGAGTTCATCTTACCCATCTTACCAGAAGATGCCTCAAAATGCCCCCCAAAGTCAGAGTTGGTGGCACATTTAGTGGCACATGCAAAGATAACTTGTACAGACGTTAGGGAGTTGATAGCCTTTCTTGTGGGTAAATGGGTATCATCGGTGTAAAGGTCGGTCATCCCCTCGCCAGCGTGTCGCATCATTCTTTTGATAACCGCGTCCGAGATTTCTTCCTTTCGCATCATCGTGTTCAAGGTCATACGGAAAGAGTGAATATCCAACTTTCCCCCTCGTTGGTTTACCTTAACGATTCCTGCCCCTTCGAGATCGAGATCGAGAACTTTCAGAATGGAACCCGTTACGTTAAAGAGTAGGTCGGAAGGTTCCTTCCCTGTCTCTTGAATCCATCCCCTGAGTTCTTCTGCAAGGTCAACCCGTAGGGGAATCGTGTTCCCTTGTCGCGTCTTCTCGTTGTGGGCTTCGAGATGAATAGTTTCTTGCTTGGGGGTAAGGTCTAGCCTTGCTACGGTCAGGGTGCGTAGTTCGTTTATCCGCAAGCCAGTGTAAAGAAGGGTGCGGTAGATAAGGTATCGTTCTTTGCCCAAGAGCTTCAGACGCTCGATAGTTTCGGCTCGCAGTTTCCCCGTTTGGGTTCCTTTGTTGGCTCCCCTTCGGATGGTCTGGTTTTCTTTCAAGGGTCGTGTAAGCGTAACCTCGAAGAGTTTGGTAAGTTCGTCGGTCGTAAATGCCCTTCGTTTGGTTTCGCGTCCAATCGCCTCGTTTACGGGTTTGATCTTCGTGAAGGGGTTGTGAGATCGATAGTTTTCGCTTACAAGGTATTCCGTGAATCGGTTCATACTATTCCGGAAGTGATTGCGATTGCGTCCGCCAAGTTTCTTACCCTTCGAGTCAATCGCATTCGATAACCATTGAACCAATTTATCTTGATCGAGATCGTTAGCCGTGCGAAAGGGAACCTCTTTCAAGATTCGTGTGATTGCAGAATGTAGGCTCTTGCGGTATCCCGATGCCGTACCTTTCGCCTCCAACGATTGCATATATTCTTCAAGGGCATCAAGAAGAGAGGTTCCCCCCTTCGATTCTTGTTCGAGTTCTTTGGGGGTAATCAGTCCGGTCTTGATCTTGCGAACCCGGTCTTGTTGCTCGATAAGGTAACGGGTCGCGTTGGTCTTATCCCGATGCCCTGTGCATCATCGGACGATGTTACCGTTTTCATCCTCCCATCGGGCGTGCCAGTTCTCCGATTCCGATTCGGCTCGCTCGCCTTGAGGTGTTGAGATAACGGGGCAGAAGATGCCGTTAATCTTAGCATAAGGCTTGCCCTTAGTGTCCCTGCGTGGGGCATCGGGTGGAATCTCAACTTTGACCTTTCGTTTATATAGTCCCATTTCTTAGGCTCCTTAGTGTGATCGGTCTGAGGGGATTAGTTTACCCTGAACCGTGATAGTTTACCAATCTAGTTTTTAAGTTTCTCACCTACCCAACACCCAACACAACCCTTTATTCTTCGAGAGTTACGGGGGTTGTGTTGGGTTGGGTGTCGGGTTTTAGCTTGTTTTGTGTTGGGTCAATCGGGTTTCGCTATCGTGAATTTTCTCGTTGGTGTTCCGCCATTTGCGGTTGTTGGAATTTGTTTTTCTTCTACGCATCCCATCTCACACAATTCACGAAGAATCTTTCCGAGTTGGTCGCTTGTTGCGTCCTTGAGAATTTTTGCTTGTTGCAAATCTCGAAGTGTCAACCCATCGGGGGAGTCCTTGCTTTTCTTTTCAAGATATTTGTAAATCTTGTGTTGCTCGTTCGTGAATTCGTTGCCAAACGATTCGTTTAACCGCTCGCATTCGTAAATGAGGGCATCCGCAAGGATCGTGACCTTTTCAACGGTGTGGGGTTGAACCTCCCCAACTTCGTTGGCTTGTCCGTTTTCGGCCTGTTAGAAAACATGGAAGACAAGGACAAAGACCTTGAGGGCGTGGGGAAGTCGGTCAAGGTTCCAGCGTAAGGTAGAGTTTTCGGGGGTTGCGTTTACTTTCGGGTCGTAATTCGTTGCTTTCCAGTCCTCCCATTTGTCGTAGGCAGCTTCGGAAAGGTAAACGGTTATTTTCTCCCAATCGGGTTCTCTTTCGATTTTGGGAATGGGGATTAAGAAAACCGAATCAAAGAGGTTTGTGATTCCGACCTTCAATCGGCTCAAAGTAAGTTCTTCTTTCGAGTCGGGGCCAACTCGGTTTTCTTTGCTCGTTTGGTGATCGTAGGTTTTAACCATCCATTTCAAGAAACGGGATGCGAACCCGTTACCAGCATTTTCACCAAGAAAAAGCATCGTGAAGTTTTCGGGGGTCAGCCCGCCAATAATAGAAACCGCACTAGACAAAGTGCCTTCGTGTCCGTCTTCAACCCGTGTTCTCGAAAATCCACCCCCTCCGTACATGCTCAATATCGTTGAGTCGATTGTTGGTTTTCCGTTATAGTTGCGTTGCAGCTTTGTCAGTTCGTCAACAGAGTAAAGGGTGCGGTCTGGATAGTTGATAACGGCTTTTTGGAGTGCTTCGGGTGTTGCATCATCGTGAAAGAAAATCTTTACTTTTGGTGCTTCGGGTTCATCCCCTTCGAGAGTGTCTTTCCATGCTCGATGGTCTTGGATGTATTTTCGCTTTGCCTCCTTGTGTTCTTCTTCCAGACGTTGGCGAAACGGTTCTGTAAATTTCATTACTTCGGAAATGGGCTTACTCTTTCCTGATGCGGGATAGCCGATAACCGCACAAAAGATCGATGCGTAAACCTGAGAACCTTTGTCAATTTTGAGAACTCGACTTCTCCCGACGGTTGCAGTCATGGCAGCCAGAAATGCTAATCCATAGGCAGCCGGATCGATAGTTTTTGAACCCGATGCCTCCGTGCGGCGTCCACCACGTCTTTGAGCTTGTCCTGGAGTGCTGAGGTCATTCGCGCCCCTCAACTCCATTTAACCGCAGACCTGAATCTAATATCGCCTCCGGCCCATTACGCCTCGCCCCAGTTGGCGCGCGCGATGAAGGTTTTGGGCTCGTACGTCACGCCTCGCGCCAAGCGGCGC
>CAZFDX010000516.1:0-1837 GCA_964518325.1 uncultured Alcaligenaceae bacterium
TACCAAATCAACGCGGCCACTAAAAGCCCTACCCCAACTAAAAAATCGAATCCCGCTGCACCAATGGAAGATAAAGGCACCAACAAGCGAGGAAAATAGATTTTGGTAACAAGTCGTTCATTCGACAGGATACTATTGCCAGCTGAGGCAATCGCATTCCCAAAAAACATCCAAGGCAGGACACCACAAAGAACGAAGAGCAAATAATTCTCGACGCCGGCAGAAAGCCCCCCCATGCGGCCAAAAAAGATAACAAAGACCGCCACATTCGCTAGAGGTTGCAATAAGGCCCAAGCCAAGCCCAGCGTAGCTTGTTTGTATCGAACTTTAATATCCCGCCATGTTAAGAACCACAACAACTCCCACGATTGGGCCAACTCCTTGAGATTGATGATCTGCCAACCCGAACGGGGCGCGATACGGGTATGAGGTTTCGCAAGTTTCGTAATGGAAGCAAGCTTCTCCTTTTCCGAAGGAGCCGACGAATTATTTTCAGGTTCGTGCGACGGTCTGAGAATCGTTGGAATGGTACTCACATCCACCTCAAGAAGGATCATCCAATCTAACCCTAGCATAGTGGATTTTAACAACCTTGTGCGCCATGCTTTTGGAAAAAATCCCAGACCTGATGAATCATTTGAGATGCGATTAGAAAAGGATTCAGGCAAGAATAAAGGAAACTTGCATAAGCGGTTGAAGATTCACTTTCTCAAATCGATCCGATCGATCTGATGATTGACATAGGATTGGAACTTACTTAATCAGGTCATCGAGTCGTTGCCAGTTTTGGGCCCACAATTCTTGAGTCGGTTTTGGCAGTTGACCGAGAAAATCAGATTCGTGGAAGCGACTCAACCGAGGATGATTTTGAATGATGCGGGCATATCGACGAACGGGTTCCGATACGATCTTGGCCATATCGTAAAGTCGGTCAATTTCATTTGAAAGCCAAACCGCAGCCAAGTGACTCCAATCGTCTCTCTCCTTTGGTGTAACGGCCCGAGTTGGATCATCGGTTGAACCCGTAGCTGCGATTGCTGCCACTGCAGCAACGGGATACCCAATCCGCGAGGAGGTCTCATGGATAATCTTGGGATTATCTCGGAAGACAATACGGAAAATTTCTGCCGCTTGGAGAGGTTCATTCCCAACCTGCCGCGCCATCACCACCGCCAAGGTCAGGGCCATTTCGGGATTGGTATAGGTCACCGGCATACCCCGAGTTTCCAGAACAAGCGTTCCCTCTTTATAGAGAAGATACTGCCGATATGTGTTGACAAGTCGTTGATACCGTGCTGCCACGGCCTCAGAGGGAGGATTCCAGCCTTCAAAGTTGGCACCGATTTCACAACCTCGATTAAACAATTCTAGGGCTTTAATGGGATCCCCATATAGGGATAGCGTGTGCGCCAGACGAAGATAAATCTCTGGATTATTTGGTGCCATCGCCACAGCTTGAGCCAGCCGTTGTTGATAAACCCCACTCGGACCGGTCCGAACCGCTAATTGAGCATGACCGATGTAAGCATCTAAACATTTGGGATTTTGAGCGAAGACCCGTTCGTAGATTTTTTCCGCATCCTCGGGTTCTCGATCAATCAATAAATCACAAAGGAAAAGAACAATTTCCAGATTTTGTGGGTCGAGGCAATGGGCGGTGCGAAGTGCTTTCAGTGCGGTCAATTCATCACCCCCCAAAGCAAAAACCCTCGCTCGCAACAATTCAAACGCCGCATTCGGTTCCGAAGGGGTCAATTGCACTAACAGGCTTTCCGCTTCTCGATATTTCCCTGCCCGAGCTTTCAGTAGCACCTCGATCGCTAGGGGGTTACTACTC
>CAZFDX010000517.1:0-3726 GCA_964518325.1 uncultured Alcaligenaceae bacterium
CGTGGTACAGAATGCCCCCTCCCAAAGAAGTAATAATGAGAAGAGGGCCTATCACTAGGGAATGAGAAGAGGGCCTATCGCTGGGGTTTGACATACCCTCGACATCGATACAAAGGGAGCCAGTCACTCGGGTTTCACATAATCCCGATAACGGGAGGAACTTTTCACCACTTCTTTTCCGTGTTCATTCAAAACGATAATGAGGCAAGCCACCTTCTCCAGTTTTTCGATGGCCGCAATGGCTTTTTCTGGCTCCCATACGGATGCCATTTTGGTGAGGGCATCGGCTTGGGTTCCCCGTGGCGCAATCACGGTGACGCTGCGACGTCCTTGCAGGCCGATTCCTGTGCGCGGGTCCAGAACGTGAGAATAGCGTTTCCCTGCAATCTCCACAAATTGGGAAGCATCGCCCGAGGTAGAAACAGCCACGTTCTTCAAAGTGAGGATTCGTTCTTGAGTGGAACCGGGTAATGGTGCAATGCTGATCTTCCACCCGTCCGCATGGGGGGGGGGATCCGCCACGGAAATATCTCCACTTGCTGCCACTAATGCGGAGGTGATCCCTTTTTCCTTCAATAATTTGAGGACCTCTTCCGCAGCGAATCCCTTGCCGATCCCCCCTAAATCGAGTTTCATTCCTGCCACCGTGAGTTCAACCGTTTTTTTCACGGGGTCCAGTTTGATCTTTTGATAGCCGACTTTGCTCATGGCCTCTTTGAGGGCATCGGGATCGGGCATGAGGCGATTTTTTCTTGCTAAACGCCACAAGCGAACCACAGGCCCTACGGTAATATCAAAGGCCCCCTCGGAGAGTTCTGAAATTTTCTGAGCTTCTTGGATGACGCGAAACAAATCATCACTAACGGCAATCGGACCAGCACATTTCTCGGCATTTTTCGCACATAAAAGCGAAAGTTCGCTTTTCGGATCGTAATCGCTCATCACAGCACTCAGGGCGGCAATCCGTGCAAAAGCTAGTTTGGCCACCTGCTGGGCTTGAGCCTCATCGGCTGCATAAAATTTCAGACGGAATTCCGTCCCCATGTGAGGCTCAGCAAATTCAAACCGTTGAAGTTCTTTTCCGTAGAGATTTTGTCCCTCCCAAGTCATACAATAAGTTAATAGCCCGATGTAACAGACATAAGGAAGTTTTTGCAACATGGTTCGGTCCCTGATTCTCTGTAGCACAGTGCTTTTATCGATTGGCCTTGTTACTTTCACTTTAGCAGGCCCCACCCCAGAAACCAAACCTTCTGAGGTGAAAGATACCACACCCAAAGAATTCAAGAAGTTTACAGAGACCATCTCGGCACCGGATGGAACGAAAGCCTCGTGGGAAATGATCCCTATCCCCGCAGGGGAGTTTGTGATGGGAAGCCCCGAATCGGAAACCGATCGGAATAAAGATGAAGGGCCTCAAATCAAGGTCAAGGTCGGGGCCTTTTGGATGGCGAAATGTGAAGTCACTTGGGATGAGTTCGATATTTGGTGGAAGATCAATAACACGAACCTGATTGATGACCCGAAAAAGAAAGTGGACGATATTACCAAACCCACCACCCCCTATGTGGACGAAACTTATGGGCACGAGCGAGAAAAACACCCCGCCATTTGCATGACTCATCATGCTGCCATGCGGTATTGCGAGTGGCTCAGACAAGTGACGGGCAAAAAGTATCGTCTGCCCACGGAAGCCGAATGGGAATATGCCTGCCGTGCCGGTCAAAAAGGCCCCTTTGGGATTCCCGAAGGAGATAAAATCGACGATTACGCTTGGTATAAAGCAAACTCGAAAGATGACGATCATCCGAAAGGGACCACCCATGCAGTGGGTACGAAAAAGCCCAATGCGTTTGGTCTGCACGATATGCATGGCAACGTGATGGAATGGTGCTTGGATCACTATGTTCCGGATGCCTACTCTCGGTGGAGTAAACTGGCCGAAGGAAAATTGATCGTGAACCCGAATTATAAACCGACCGTGAATAAATGGTCGCACACCGCACGCGGGGGCCATTTCCGATCCGAAGCGAAAGATTTACGAGCCGCCGCACGGGTGGCCTCGAATGAAAAATGGATGGAAGCCGATCCGCAACGTCCGCAAAGTATTTGGTGGTTGACCACCTTCGATGTGATTGGGTTCCGCGTGGTGGTACCCGTTGAAGAAGTCGAGAATCTCAAGGACTTAAAACCTTTGGTGGTCAAAGAGAACAACGAAATCTTTTCTCCTAAATAATTGAAATCCTTCCCTCCATTTTTTGGGTTCCCATGGTTCAACTTACGGTAGCCTCGCGCCTGCATTTAGGCTTATTGAGCCTTCCGCAACAGGAAGAACCACCCTCCCACAGGTCCATGCTCCGCAGACGCTTCGGCGGCGCCGGCCTGATGGTGAAAGACCCCGGTTTATCGCTGACCATCGCGTTTTCTTCCCAATGGAAAGCCACCGGTCCCCATCATCACAGGGCACTCGATTTTGCTCAGACCTATGCTCGCCAGACCCAACTGGAACAGGCGTTTGAGATCACTATTCACCATGCCCCCCTAGAACATATCGGCTTAGGAGTTGGCACCCAACTGGGTTTGGCGGTCGCTCGGGGAATCGCTCAACTGGTGGGGCATTCTCTTGATGTGGTCGAATTAGCCAAACGGGTCGGGCGAGGCCATCGTTCGGCTATTGGGATTCACGGCTCGCGTTGGGGGGGCTTTCTTGTGGAAGCGGGAAAACTCCCTCACGATACGATTTCTCCTTTGATCTTTCAACATCCGGTACCGAATGATTGGCGGGTCATTTTGGCGATCCCCAAATCCGGAGGAGTCTGGCACGGCGAACAAGAAAAACAGGCCTTTTCTCGATTTTTTGCACCCTCTCACCTTACCGATACTCTGTGTCGGATTTTGCTTCTTCAAACCATTCCTGCGTTGAAGACGGGCGATTTCTGTGGCTTTGCCGAGGGAATCGAAGAATTTAATACCCGAGTGGGCGAAATGTTTTCGGCAGTTCAAGGGGGGATTTACAGTAGTCCCCTCGTTCATGAGGTGGTGAATCGTCTCAAATCCCTCGGTGCCAAAGGGGTCGGCCAAAGCTCTTGGGGGCCGACGGTATTTGCTCTGGCACCGAATCCGCAAGAGGCCGATCGGCTCGTCAAAGCCTGCCCATTTGAATGCCTTGTGACCCGTGTCTGGAACGGCGAGATGTCCGAAAATTCCGCATCGCTCACGGAAACCCCCATCGCATTCTCATCTTAGCCAGAGGATTCAATCAATCGATGATGCGAAGGATTCCGTTGTTCCTAGGAACACGAGACTCAGTCCACAACGTGCCAGATTAAGTCAATCCATGATGCGAGAGATACCGCTCGGCATCCAAGGCGGCCATGCAACCGGTTCCTGCGGCACTAATAGCCTGACGGTAATAATCATCAGCCACATCACCGGCAGCAAAAACCCCTTCGACGCTGGTATAGGTCCGCGCCAGTGTGGTCCACTGAATATAGCCGCTGGGGGTTAATTTCACTTGTCCTTCGAGGAACCCCACATTCGGAGTATGGCCAATTGCTAGGAATAACCCACTGGCTTCCAGAACAAATTTTTCCCCCGTTTTGTTGTTTCGCAGTCGTAAGGCGGTCACACCATTTTGATCGTCGCCTAACACCTCATCCAGTTCGGTATTTTTGATGATTTCGATTTTAGGATTATCAAAGGCCCGCTGTTGCATGATCTTACTGG
>CAZFDX010000518.1:0-6368 GCA_964518325.1 uncultured Alcaligenaceae bacterium
GGATGAGGACGTTGAGGATCATGAAGATGAGGACGATCGGCCTAAGAAGAAATCGGGCAAAAATCGGGATTTAGAAAAAGATGATGAGGACGAAGACGATCGGCCCAAGAAGAAGAAGAAAGGGGGCAAAGGTCGAGATGACGACGAAGAGGATCGCCCCAAGAAGAAGGGGTTCAGCAAGGAAGAACGTCAAGCATTAAAAATGCCTGCACTCGGGGCCATGCTCAATGCGGGCACGGGTTTTGCCATGGCCGGCGGGATGGTGCTGTTCATTCTCTTTGTTTTTCTCGATCTGATCTTAGCGCCGGGGAGTTCGACGAAGAACCTCAAAGATTTTCAAGATTATCAGGACACTTACAAGATTATCCGCATTCTGACCTTGCTGGGGGGCCTTCTCGGCATGGCGGGTTGGGCGGCCGGTTTTGTCGGCATCGGCATGCAATTGTTAGGACCGAAAAACAAAAACTTTATGATCTTCGCAGGGGGCGCCGCAGCCGTTGCGTTTCTTCATGGGGTGTTAATGCTGGTGACGGCGTTATTCCCCGCATTCAGTCGCGGTGCCATTGATGATTTTGGGTTTGGAGTCCGTCCCACTTCCCGAGGTACCTCTTTTGAATTTTGGTCAATTGCTTGGATTCGCCTCATCACAGAAATCAAGAACCTGCCAGATTTCATTGTGGTGTTGATTGTCAGCGATCGGGTCCAGCTCGATCAGATTGCAACGAGTAGTTACTTGGCGATGTTGAACGGATTTTTCGAGACTGCTCGATGGGTGTTGTTGTTCTTGGCGATGCGGGTATTGTTCCTCGCAGGGCGAGATAAAGAAGCGGCCAAATTCTCGCTCAAAGGGGCCATCTTCACAGGGGGGGGGATTGTTGCGGTGGGGATTTTTGCCATCATCCGTGCGGTTGTTCTGTTGATGGCCAAGCCCGATAAAGGGAGCGGGGATTTTGAAACCTTCCGGAATGTCGGTACCATGATGGAAATTCTCTCTATGGCCCTGATTGCAGCCGTGGGGGGCTTTGCTGGTTACTACATGCTCAAAATCCGAAACATGATTCGAGATTTGTAATCGACACGATGATTCGCTCGAGATTTGTAATCGACATGATGATTCGCTCGGGATTTGTAATCGACCCTTATCACACACATCCTTCGGGTATCAAGGGCGGGGCACACCACAATCAGCGACCGAGGGAATCCCCATTTTCTTTTCTAACACCGGACACATCCCTTAAGCATCAAGGGCGTGTAAGCGTAAATCCTCAAGGTTTACAAATTCCAAAGCGCTCATATGCGTGGCTTCCAAGATGACCGGAGGGGCCACCCCCGCCTCGAGTGCCTCTTGCCAACGGGCAGCGCACAAACACCAGCGATCCCCAGGTTTCAAGCCGGGGAAATTGTAGTAGGGGACCGGCGTTATCAGGTCGTTTCCACGATCTCTAGAAAATGCCAGAAACTCGGCCGTCACTTGGGCACAAACCACATGAACGCCCACATCGCCCGCACCGGTATCACAGCAACCGGTTCGGAAATATCCCGTCAGGGGGTCCATCGAACAGGGAACCAATGTTCCCCCGAGTACGTTCTTGGCCATAACGATCCCTTTGCTTGATTACCTCAGTTAACTCCGTTTCCTTCTTCGTTTTTCAGCACCTCAACATTTTAACCCAGAGCATTCGCTCGCTGAGTGAATTCGTGTTTCGACATTTCAACGCAAGCAAGCATCTTGATTATTTTCCGTATTCGTCTTTCCATTCCTCATACCATGCCATTTGAATCGCTTCGAGAATTTTCTCGTTCGATTCTTCCGGCTTGCCTTCAAAACCTTCGAGATCGAGAATCCATTTGTGCATATCGGTAAAGCGTACCGTAAGGGGATCGAGCGTATCGTATCGTTCAAAGAGGGCTTCCCCGATTTCGCGAGCATCAGTCCAAGTCATAGAGCAATTCTTCAGGAATAGAACATTAGGCAACCAGAATAAAGATATTATGGGATCGGTGCAGAAGCGGATTCAAGGGGAATAGGATTATTTTACATCCTTAAAGGCATTCCAGCCGAGGTAGGCCACAATACCCGAGGCTAAAATCGCCCCGATATTGAAGAGCATAAAATCTTCGTTGAAGCCACTGCCGCCGCTGAACGGGTAGCCTACAAAGAGGTCCATCAGGCTGAGGATCAAAACCAAACCGGCGACGCCGATGGCTCCGAGGCACATCCATTTTTCCATCGTCGGCCCTTTCTCTCGAATAAATGGGGTTTAAGCGACTTTTCCGAGATTTTAGTGATCCGTCAAGAGAACGCAAGAATAATCGAGAAAAGAAGATGGGATTCTTTGCAAGTCTCACAATCCTGATCGATAAATTCCGTTTAATCGGTTCATATACTACCCTACATGAAAGAAACTCGACGTCTCCCCATCAAACTTCATCGCAATGTTTGTCTGGTTCTCACCGAAGATGCCATCTTGGCGGAGGAGCTGCTCTCACGGCGGAAGATCAGTCAAGAAATCGTGGGTCGGCTCTCGGATCGGGTGTTGTTGGTGCGGCCCGGTAAGGTGAGTTTAGTCATCGAAGAATTGAAGAAGCTCGGCCATACCCCTCAGATCATTGGGAAGTAAAATCGATCCGTTCGATAAGGATTTCACGCAACCTCAAATCACCAAAACGACTGAAGCAGATTATCAGCAAGGACGTACAATCGATCCGTTAGATGAGGTCCAAGCGACGATGCGCCGTGCGTGTGCGGATACATTCTTGGCAGGTGCCGCGAATCAAAAAGCTATGTCCCGCGACTTGGAAACCATGTCGTTCACCCATGTCTTGAATGATCGATTCAATCGAAGGATGTTGGAACTCAATCATTTTGCCACACGTTTCACACACCAAATGATCGTGAGCAGGATAGCCGTAATCGTGTTCAAAAAAGACACGGGTTCCCACTTCCAAGCGGCGTAACATACCCGCATCGACCAGCTTGCTCAGGGTGCGATAAACCGTTGCCCGACTGATCCCCAAGTCGGCCTCTTTGAGTTCGGCCAACAGTTGGTCCGTGTCGAAATGGTCATGACGAGCAAAAATGTATTCCACCAATTCCTTTTGCTGACCGGTAAACCGTTGGGGAGTGGGTCGGCTGGAAAGGTATTCGCGGAATTTTTCCACCGGCGATAGATTCACAGGGACAGAAGGCAATGACACGTTTGATCCTCGACAATGTTACTATTAGTGTAGTCGTGTACAGTGAATTAGCCAATCCCAAACGTCACTTTCCCAACGAGACTTTCGACCTTCAGCCCAGAAATACCGACTTGAAAATATCTCCTTCAAAAAAATCGTCTCATGGAACAAGAATGCCCAGAACAAGAATGCCCTCCCTAGACTTTGGGGGCTTTCGTTGGGGCCTGCATCAAGACAAGAAAAGATAATGTGAAACTGATGATTGGCGAAGACCTTAGTCTGAATCGTCTTGGGGAATTTGTCTAAAAGGCCTTGCGGAATTTGCGTAAAAATTCTTACGGAAAAGGTTAGGTCGAACTCGAAGAGATTTTCAAAGAGGGAGGAATCGGGGTTGGGCGAAGTGACGATCCCGAGTGATGGTTCAGCGATTTCGACCGGATGGTTCAGCGATCCAATTCGTGGGCGATTTCGAGGGAAATATCAGTAATCCAATCAGTCGGCAATTTCGATCCGTCCGCCGATGTTTCCTTGAATGATGATTCGGCGGTTGATTACGCCTGGAAGCACTACAGGTGCCGATCCGGTGGGACTGGTGCCGCTGCCGGCATCGCTTGCGGGTTTGCCATCGTCTGGCGACAAACGGATACGTTGCCCGTTGTAGTTTTGCAGATCGACGGTCCCTTTCTTCCAATCGACGGCAATCATGTAGTAGCCCGAGGCTTGTCCGAAATTCTTATCGAATTTCACCTTACCGGTGGCCTTATCGATAACAATCGTCTTCAAGCTGAAGTTTCCGCCGTTTGCCGGTGGAGTATTCGAGGCGGCAACGATCAAGGGCAGCTCGTTGAACATTTCCACCATGATATTTTGGTTCAACAACTGGTGGTCGGTGTACCACAAGGTTTTGCCCGTAGTTTTATCCAAGCAGTACATGTGACCATTCACCCGAGTGCCTTGGAGTTGTTGTTGGAAGGCAGGACTGAAGCCAAAGCGGTTCTCGCTGGGGCGATTCAACATCAGGAAGAATCGTTCTCGATCGGACATCAACACCACATCGTTCACTTTCTCAAAATGTTCTTTGAGTTTCTTGGAATCGAGTTTGGTATTGAGCTGCTCCTTACCGGTGACCGTGTTGAAGAGGACCACTTCTCCTGTGGTGGAAACGTAGCCGCCGACGCTGCGATTATCGGAGCGAAGGATAAAGGCATCGGCCCCGATTTTCTTCGACCAAATATCGGTTCCCTTAACCAAGTCGACCATCCGAATGGTTTGCTCTTTGTCCTTCTTATCGACAGCTAAAAGGTTACGGCCATAAAGCTGGGCATTTTTGAGATTCGTCAACAGACCGGCTGCGGGAGGAACGGCGACTTCGGAACCATCGATGGCATTATAGATACGCAATCCCGTGATGGTGCCATCACCTGCGACTTCGCCGGCGATGACATATTCCGCATCACCGAAGACATAGGTTCGGGCCGAGGCCTGTTTCTTCCAGAGGATGGTCCCTTTGGTGGTTTCACGGGCCACGATTCCTTCCCGATTCGTGTAGCAGACGTAATTGGGTTGGACGACCCATTGTTGACCGATCTTTTGCGACCAGCCATCTTGGTAACTGACTCGGGGGCCATCGAATTCGTTGTCTTGACGAATGATTTGACGATTCACCCCCACCTTACCGTAAAGGGTTTCGTTCCAGAGTTCTTTCTTATCCACAAGGTCATAAGCAAAAATCTTGGAAATGGGCATACCGGTCTGAGGATCACTCATGTGACTGGTGAAGATGGCAATATGTCCTGTCACTTGAACCGGTCGATACGAAGTTCCCGATTGTTGGAACAGATAATCGAAGTTGAAGTAACCCCCCGTGGCAGGGAAGGTGTGATAGGCTTTTTGCTCGTTCTTATCCCAAACCTGTAAGGCCCAACCGGCACCAAAGCGGTTGGATTGATCGATCTGCAGGGCATATCGATTAAAGAACGGGAGTTTTTCCGAAGTCGAGAGATCGACCACGCGGCCGATGCTGTTGTTGTAGGGAATGCTACCGGCGTAGTCGCTGACTTTCATCTTGTTGTAGGCCCAAACCTGAGCGTTCGGCTCAAGGAATGGGAGGAAACGGGGATCGACGACCACATCACCAAATAGATCGGCACCGGTTCGCCCGTCGCGCAGTTTCGTCTTGGCAAAGCGATCGCCGAGTTCTGCGTACATTCCCATAGCGTCGTCGAGCAAATTCTTCTTGGCGTACAAGCGGGCCAGCACTTCCACCGAACGGGCGGCGAGAGATTGATCTTCCCCAGCCCGAGCGGCCAAGAGCATGTATTCGGCTTCGCGGCTTTCTTCTTCGGTGCCGTTCATGAGCTTATCGCACAGGAACATCTTGGCATCGTTACCGACTTCAAACATGCCGCTGAAGATGCGCACGAAATCCCGAATCTTGATGATGTCGTCGTTTTTCACTTCTTCCCAACGCTTCAGGACGCTTTGCTCGATCGGTTTGATTTGCTCGGGCTTGGCTCCTTTAATCATCGAGAGGATGCGTGCTCGTGCCCATGTGGCCGGTCGCACTTGGATGCCGGCTTCTCCCAGAACGGTAACCATTTCGTCGGTGCCGCCGAGCGTCCCGAAGGTCATGTAGCTCTCGAACGCTTCAAACAGTTTGCCTTGTTTTTCCTTCCCTTTGCCCACTAAGCAATGGTAATCTCGCTTGCGGCGAATTTCTTCGTTCTTGAGAGTGTCCTTAACTGCCTGCGGGGCCGTCGGGGGGATTTCCACCGTGCAAAGTTCTTTGTACTCCGCGAGGTACTTCTCACCGTTGTCGTAATCTTCGAGAAGGGTTTCCGTGAGCGTTTCAAAGAGTTTTTCACGCGCTTTGGAACGAATCACATCATCGGGATTGTTGGCCAGCACATTTCGGAACGAATCGGCTGCCTCTTGTCGTTTCCCTTCATCGAGTTGAATGAGTCCCAAGTCCAGCAAACCTGCGGGGTCTTTGGGATTGGCGGCAAGCCGTTTTTCCATCTCGGCGCGTTTGACGTCGAGTTGCGGATAGGCGGTCAGGGTCGTAATGCTTGGGCGTAAACATTCCCCATCGAAGACAAGGGGGTTCCCGGGCCATTGTTTTTTACGCGAGCGGACAAACCCCCGCGTTCCCTTTCTTTTAGGTCCATCCGTTTGACCCCCGCGCCGCCCCC
>CAZFDX010000519.1:0-2273 GCA_964518325.1 uncultured Alcaligenaceae bacterium
GAAGACCATTTCGCTCCCTTGGGGATGATAGGCCTGAACGCGGTTTCGTTCGGGCATGACGCGGCCTCGTTTGGCAAACATTTGTTGAATATGCTCAAACGAAGCAGGATCATAGACTAAAGGAACCCCTGCCACTTCCGCTAACACATCGCGAGTGAGATCATCCTGAGTGGGTCCTAGCCCCCCCGTGGAGATGACCAAATCGGCTCGTTGGCTGGCGAGTCGGAAAATCGCAAGATTATCGCTGAGATCATCGGCAACGGTGGTATGAAAGCCGACCGGAATACCCAATTCGGCCAATCGTCGCGAAAGCCATTGAGCATTCGTATCCAGATTTTGCCCGCTGGTGATTTCGCTTCCGATGGAGATAATTTCGGCTTTCATGGATAACTCCTTACTAACTCATTCACTATTCCATGATATTTAGTCAACTCAGCAACAGATTGTGCAGGATAATGGGAGATTCATCCAACTATTCCATGATATTTGTGCAACTCAGCAACCGATCATGTCGGGCTATTCGCGAATCGGTTGAGGAATGGCCCTTAAACCAAATATCTTCCGTCGAGGATGGGATCGTATTTATATTCCCATTGGAGAATTTCGATCCGATTCCCGAACGGGTCCCGAATGAAAAAACGATCGGCGTAGCGGATTTTCACCGTTTCTTCGAGAGTCAACCCTTGTTGAGTCAGGTAAGCTCGGGCATGTTGAATATCGCTGACATGTAAACAAAAATGGCGAGCCGACTCGGTATCGGCATGAGGTTTGAGCAACAAATGTAAATAGGTTGTACCCAGATCGTACCAGATGGCGACAAAATCAAAACTTTTAGGGGGGGCAATTTCCTTCAATCCGAGTTTTTTTCCGTAAAATTCTCGGGCGAGGGCGACATCGGTTATAATCACGGTGCAATGATCAATATGGGTAACGGGTAACCCCATTCTTAGCCTCTTTTCTCAAAAAATTGTTGCATGCGATTTCGGGAAGGTTCCAATCCACAGACGGTTAAAAACGCTTCGGTCTCGTAGGGGATTGCTTCCTCGATCGGGTATTCCAGACCTTTGAGCATGGCATAGATCATGGTATGACCGATGGGCCGAACTTCTTCTTCCAGTGAATCTAATAGGTCCCGAACAAATTTTTCAAAAGAATCTTTGGGAAGAAAATCAGGGTCGGCAGGGTCCGTGCGCCAAGCTCGGATACTTTCCCAATCATCGTTGTGGATAATATCCAAGGCGGTATTCAAGAGTTCGGCACGTTCCACCGTCTCACTGGCCAAGGGAATATCTACGAACTGCTCCGGAAGGATAGATTCACCAGTGAGCAGCATTTTGGCCGCATCCTCACAGCCAATCAAACGGGGGAGCCGTTGGGTCCCTCCCCAACCGGGCATGAGGGCTAAACGGATTTCCGGTAAGCCAAGCTGGGATTTCGGCTGGTGAACCACAACCCGATAATCGCAAGCGAGGGCGACCTCAAGCCCCCCCCCCAAGGCATAGCCATCGATGAGCGCCACTGTGGGAATTTCTAAAGAATCGAGATCGGCTAAAACATCTAAGCCTTGTTGGATGTAGCTTCGGGTCGGTTCCGGATTTTGAGGATCGGCATCTTTGAGTTCTTTCAGATCGGCACCCACGATGAAGCAGTTGGGCTTGCCGCTTTGCAGAATAAGACCTTTTAGTTCCGGCGTTTGTTGAACTTGTTGGACTAATCTCCCAAACTCGGCCCAGATTTGGGAAGACAGAACATTCACCTTCCGAGTCGGGTCATCGAACGTGATGAAGGCAATGTGATCTTTCAGAGCGAGTTGTACAGCAGAATTGGCCATGAAGGTGCTTACTCCTATCGTTCGACGACACCGGTGAGCTTCCGTTCGGCAAAGCCTTCCCGCACGGCAGGGTTAAACAAGGTTGCGATGCACCAATAGCCGACGCCTGCCATCGCTACAATCGAAACCGTAACCATCCCTGCGGTGGGGTAACCCGTTGGACCGAGCATATCCACCATCAGGGTGAAGAGTTTGAGACCCGCGATAATGCAAAACGGAGTATAGAACAAACAAGCGACGATCGATCCTGCGAGGGCAATGGGGAAGGAAGTGAGGTCCTGAAGTTTCGAGGCCCCATAGCAGATAAACGCTCCGCAGCAAAACTGAGCAAAGCCAATGAGGGCCACATTCATTGCTGGTCGGATGAAGACCCGAGGGGGGGGGACCAACGAAAAGATGATAGGCCAACAGGCAACCACAGCCATGAATAGCCCCATGATGC
>CAZFDX010000520.1:0-22648 GCA_964518325.1 uncultured Alcaligenaceae bacterium
GCTCAGGCATTGGGTTTAGTTTCTAAAGAATTACAGAGAGTTGGTGTGATTGATGATATTATCCCAGAACCTATTGGTGGTGCTCATCGCGATCCTCGGGAGATGGGAAACATTTTGAAAAACTACCTGACACGTTATCTGAAAGAACTTACTGGAAAACCAATTGACACACTTTTGGCCGAAAGGTATCTCAAGTTCCGAAAGATGGGAATCTTCCAAGGTTAAATGGCCTTTTGTTCTTTAGCTTCGTTGTTTATGCTGTGCCTATATAGTCGTTAAATTCCGAATTTCTTATCAGAGAAAGACGCTCAATAACACTACATAATATACATTATCAGACTTTACATATTCTTGCCAGAGCTTATCAACCTTTTTGCAGTTAAAACTTTTAGTCCGATAATATATGTTATGTAATTATATTTTTTCTTTTTAATCTGTTGGATAGAAAATCAATTATGAACGAAACAAATACACTACGAACCGGGATGATTGGCCTCGGCATGATTTTCGAGGATACTTATCTTCCTTTTTTTGAAAATTGCTTGCGTCAACCCCTATTTGATCCCCGTTTTGGGGTCGTTCAGCCGAGACTTTTCGCGACAGGGACACGCACCCGCGATCGCCTTTCCAAATATGCATCGCATCCCATTTGGATGGATTCCCCAATCGGAACTCCAAATTCCGAAAAGAGTCAACCTCCCAAGGCCCTTGTCGGTTCTAATTCGGGTGGCCTCGTTGCTCGCGAGAATCTCGATGTGGTGTGTGTCGCAACTCCGGATAACTTACACTACGAACCAGCCCTTGAAGCTCTTAAGAATCGGAAACATCTAGTCATTGAAAAGCCCTCGGTTTTGACCCTGCAACAGCTGGATACTCTCATTCAGGCTGCCACCGAAAATGAGGTTGTTGCCAAAGTGGTTTATCATAAACTTCTTGATCCCGATCACAAAAAACTCAGGACACATGTTATCGATGGAAATCTTAAGCATGTTAACTCGGGATATTGCACCCTCTTGGAACCCCGTCAGATTAGTAGCTCGCAATTTGCTCAGTGGATTACGGGAAGAAATCCTGCAACCTATGTTGCGGTTCATTATCTCAAATTGATCGATTTCACCTTTGGCAATGATTGGTCATTATCTCGCATTTCTGCAACAGGTCAAAGAGGGATTGTTGACTCCCCTTCTTCCTCGACTTGGGATTCGGTCCAATTGCAAGTTGTTTACACTCATCCCGATCAACGAGAGGCCGCCTTCGATATTCATACATCTTGGGTCAATCCCGACAACTTCCCTGGTTATGTGGATCAAGAAGTCCAGTTCCGATTTGACAACGGCATTTGGTCCGCGCATCAGAGAAAACGTGGGGTCGAGGTCGCGATCGAAGGACGCACACCAAATGAGATCAAAGAAACTCCGAACCATCACTATAGCACCCCATTTCTAGAACCTTGGGGAGAACGGTCTCGTCGGGGTTATGGGATCGAGGCGATTGAGCGGATATTTCGCGAGATTGCCTATGTGGAGTTCGGAGGCCCCGTTTCGGAGCGTTCAAATCGTCTCCATCAAATCAACTCCCTCAATTACAACGATCTTCGAGCCGATCGGAACTGTGTGGCAATCGTCCAAAGTCTCGAAGCGATTTTGAACCAACATGTTCAGGGTCAGCCAAGTTGCGTGGTTGAGGTGAATGGTCCGAAAGGTGGTCTGGTGTTGTATAGTCGGAAAGGTGATTGTGAAATCCTGTATTCTGAACGTGTTTGAGACTTTTATTCGGACGGCTCTTTCTATAATCTAACTAAAATTCCCCCATCCCAAGATGTCATAACGGAAGTTATCATTATGCACGAGTCGATAGCTCATCCTGCCGAAATGGCGTCCAATGCTGAAAGAGCCTCGATTTCAAGTTTTGAACCCAAATCGTCCCGCACTTTCACTCCCTCGTTAGCAGTGATTGCCCGAAGTGCAGGGGTGTTTCATTGGACACCCGAAGGGCGTAAACTTTATGATTTCACGTCCGGTGTTTTAGTCGCGAACTTAGGGCATAACCCGACCGAATGGACCAAGCGATTCTTTGATTACATGGGTTGGACCGAAGGATCGGATGGACCTTTCGTTCCTTCTCCCTTACAAAATGGTCATGCCAGTCATTCCATTCCCTCTGGCTTCTTTCCAGGGGTTCCTTACACCGCTTACAATGCGGTGACCATTATCGAAACGGAAGCCTGTAAACGGCTTCTCGCACTCATGAGGCGTTCGATTCGTGGGACTCGTTTCAATCAGGTTTTATGGGCCGCTTCTGGCTCGGAGGCAGTTCAGAAAGCCCTTTGGGCAGCCATGTCTCGGGACAAGTCTCGAAATATGATTTTAGCGACTCGATGGGGATTTCATGGCAAGAAAGGACTAGCAGGCGCGACCACAGGGACCGAAAACGATCCCGAACGTGATCCACGGGTTAAGTTCATTTCCTTCCCGATGGACTACAACGATATTTCCCAGCGGAACAAACCCTTTGATCCCGAGCCGTATATTCGCGAGCTGGAAGCGGCCAAACAACAATATGGCCGAAGATTTTGTGCGCTTATCACGGAACCATACCTTGGTGGTGGTGGATCGTATCACCCTCCTAAACAGTACCTGCAACTATTACAGAATTTCTGTCGCGAGAATGACATCGTATTCATTCTCGATGAGGTACAAGCCAACTTCGGTCGATGCGGCACTATGTTTGCCTACGAAAAATACGATATCGAACCCGACATGGTCGTTCTCGGAAAAGGTCTCGGGAATGGGGTACCCGTAGCTGCGGTAGTGGGAAGAAAGGACTTATTCGCCAAGATGGAGTATGGCGAAGGTTCCGACACTTGGAGTGCGAATCCCCTTTCTTGTGCGAGTGTGCTGGCAACCATCGATGAATTCGAGGCGCACAATCTGATTCCCCACACGAACCATGTTTCAAAAATTATCGAAGAGGGTTTGATTCAGCTTAAGGAACTCCCCTTCATTGCATATGTGCGGGGTGAAGAAGGAGGAATGGTTTGGGGAGTAGAAACTAAGGAGTATGACGGAAGAACGGCTCAGGAATGGGCGAACTTAGTTGTGCTAGCTTGTTACCGTGGGAATGGTGTTGAGGGGATTCATCTTCTAGGTCCTCTTGCGAAGAAAGTGATCCGAATCTCCCCGCCGTTGGTCATCACAGAACAACAAGCGAAGGAGTCGGTGGCATTACTCAAGAAGTTCTTATTCAATCTTGTGGAAAAGAAAGAATCGACCCCGCCCACAGGCTCAGGTAGTTTTAGTCGTGTGCCTGTGGTTGCTCCTGCCAATCAGAGTTAAACGGAATGATTTTCTCGCAAATGAACGACGTCTCTTGGCTTGAAAAGGTCGCTCAAAGTTTTGGCCTGTTCGGCTTTGAACTCGCTGCGATCCTCTCTGTGATTCTTGTATGCACATCTTGTGGGATGGTCGGTTCACTTGTTGTGGGGAACCGAATGGCTTTCTTCTCGGATGCGATGGCGCATAGTGCCTTCGCAGGACTTTCTCTGGGTGTCCTTCTATGTTTGGGTATTGGGCTACCTCCCGGAAGTGAAGAAGCTCGTAATTTGATCCCTTTGATTATGGTCCTTTTTGGGTTGTGTATTGGTGTGGGGATCGCATTTGTCCGAGAAAAAACGGGTCTTTCCGGTGATACTGTCATCGGGGTATTTTTTGCTGGCTCGATTGGAACGGGTGCGGTGTTGTTAAGTGCCCTTCCCCGTTCTCAAAAAACGTTTAATCCGGAACGATTCCTCTTTGGTGGACCGGCAGCAGCAACCGGTACCGATATTTTGTATTTGGTTGGGTTATTGATTATCACCAGTGGGCTGATCTATTGGCGATACAATCAATTCCAACTGGCCAGTATGAATCCATCCTTGGCCCGCTCGCGGCTCGTTCCGGTTCGATTCAATGACTATTTGTTTATTGTGTTGTTGGCCCTTGTCGTCAATCTTTCAATTAGCGCAGTGGGTGTGCTTCTCATCAATGCCATGCTAGTACTGCCTGCAGCCACCGCGACGAACTTGGCGACCAGCCAACGTCAGATGTTTCGGATGACGGTAGGAGTGAGCGTCGGTATCGGGATTTTGGGACTTTTTGCCTGTCAGAATTTTATTCCCAAGTTTGGGGATAATGAGCCTTCGGAATTTGGTGTTTCTGGCTCGATTATCGTCATTGGTGTTCTGCTCTTCTTCTTCTCCATGATTATCCCTTATCTTCGCAAGCGTTATGCTCACCTCGGGTAAGAATAAAAAGGGAATGGAATCGGCGAGTGAAATCAAAGGGAATGGAATGGAATCGAATGGAACAGATCGAATGGAACAGATCGAACCAAGGATTCGCAGCAAAGATGAAAGAACGGGCCAAGAGAACGAACCACAACCCGAGCGGGTCCGTAGAATAAAATAAACCTTCACAAAATTGAGTTTGCCGTGGAATTCAACGTCAACGACTTTTTGCAGAGTTTTGTCTCAATCGTTTGGGAAGCCTTTCCTTTCGTGGTCTTAGGGGCACTCATCGCGGGTATTCTCGAAGAGGTCGTTCCGCAACAAGCCATTTCAAAGATCATTCCCAAAAACACGATTTTGGCAGTGGGCATAGGAAGTTGCTTGGGACTCATTTTCCCCATGTGCGAATGTGGAATTGTTCCCGTGATGAGGCGACTACTTCGCAAAGGTCTCCCGCTCGGAACTTGCGTTGCCTACATGTTGGCAGGGCCTGTGATTAATCCAATTGTGATTAGTTCCACTTGGGTCGCATTTCAGAAACACGGGATTGGCCCCGAAATGGTTGGCCTTCGTACCGGTATGGCTTTTGTGGTTGCATTTATTGCCGCTTCGATCGTTCAGTTCTTTTATAATCGCGATGGGAACAAACTACTCACTCGTTCTGCAATGCCGCAAAACGATAACCCATTCAATCTTCCCGGTTTGGATTCTCCTCAGGTTCATCCCTCGGAGATACGGGCTGGTGAAAAAAGGCCCCTTTCACGCCGCTTATTCAACATCTCCGAAACGGCCCTCCACGATTTCAAAGATATTATGGTCTTTTTGTCGTTGGGTGCAGTGTTGGCCTCTTTCGCCAAAATGTACCTGAATGCCAAAATGATTCAGGAGATTTCAACGGGTTTCCCTGCTGGAACCATCTTTGGCATGATGATCCTCTCTATCATCATGTGTTTATGTTCCGAGGCCGATGCGTTTGTTGCAGCCAGCTTTAAGACCATGGCCCCCTCAGCCAAACTGTCGTTCTTGGTTCTTGGGCCGATGTTTGACCTAAAACTACTTTTGATGTTCACCCGAGTCTTTCGACGAAAAACGATCCTCATCATCGTGATTAGTGTTTTCATCCAAGTGTTTGTTTACTCACTTGCGGTTCACTATCTTTGGGATAGACTTTTCGGCGACGTCGCGGGTTCAACTTCTGTGGAGCTTTAACATGGCACATTCTCATTCGCATGCTGGAGGAGAAGGCCAAGGCAATTATTTTCTTGACCAAATTTTTACAGTGCTCACTTGTGGAGCGTTAGGTGTTACTGCCATCGTCATGGTTCGGAATCGTTTTTTTGAACGGACGAACCTTCTCGATCCTTGGTTTTTCACTCCCGTGATGCTAGGGGGTATGGCAATTGTTCTGCTCGTGGTCATTCGGGCAATTGCCGTTTGGAAACTCTCAAAAGTGACTGCGAGCAACCCAGATGGAACCGAGGGCAACGCCAATGACTGCGGGTTCGATCATCCTCAGGGTTTTGCCTGTGGCTTTGATCACGGAGGTGGGGCATCGCATTCTCACGGAGGGGATGACGATCATGACCACGAACATGGTTGGGCACCTTGGCGATATATTGTTTTGATTGTCCCTGTTCTCTTGTTTTTGCTCAACCTTCCCCGTGAAGGTCTCTCAGAAACGCGACTCAAAAACGAAGGTGCCGGTGCCAGCCTTGCCAATCCTCGACGACCACTTTCTTTAGCCGCAGGGGGAGTGGTGGTTCTTCCGAAATCCATCTTAACTGGAAAGCAAGAAGAGGTCGTGGTGGGATTTCGTGAACTAGCCGAGGCCGCCGCCAAGCGTATGAGTCGGGAGAATCTCGAAGGGAAATACGCCACGGTTCGCGGGCAATTCTATCGCCTTGGGGATAAAGAGTTTACCCTGTATCGAGTGAATATGACCTGTTGTGAGGCCGATGCAGTTCCTTTGAAAGTTCGCATCGAAACCCCCGATGTCATCCAAAATCTAAAACACGGTACATGGATCAGTGTCAAAGGTGAGGTATCGTTTGCACTCACGGCCAAAGGTGATGAATATGTTCCGATCATCACTTTGGCCTCGAACAACGATATTCAACCAACAGAAAAAGCCCGCGATGTCGATGAACCATAGATCGAAAGAGACATCATCGATCAACACATCATCGATAATGACACCCTCCCTAGATGATTGTAATTTTGCATTGGTCGCATGATGCGTAAAGGAGATTCATGAATCAATCCGATGAGCTTAGGCCGCTGTTAGAGGCAGCGAGTTTTTCTACCCGTGCTCATAAAAACCAATTCCGAAAAGATAAAATTACCCCCTACACTGCTCACACATTCCGAGTTTTTATAATTCTTCGACATGTCTTTGGAGTGGATCATCCGATTGCCCTTCAAAGTGCCCTTCTCCACGACACGATTGAAGATACCGACACAGACTACGATGATATTCAAGAATCGTTCGGGACCAAGGTGGCCGATTGTGTGGCTGCTCTCACGAAGGATATGAGGCTTCCCGAACCTGAACGAGAAAAGGAGTATATCCGTTGCCTGAGTGGTTCAAACTCGCTGGTCCGTTGGTGCAAATTAGCCGATATTTATGATAATTTGATCGACTCAAGTGCATTGACCCCCAAAGCACAGCAAACAACGATCTCCCGAGTGCGTGCTTATCTGGATGCCATCGCAGAAAATTGTCCCGCCGAGGTGAAGCCTGCCCTCGATCTTGTTGAAATTCTCTGGAAAGAGTTTAGTAAATCTTAATCAACCTATCCAAGGATGTTGATTTCTTTCTCCACACAGTGCAAGCCCCAAATCTGGGATTAAGCTACAAGGGCCGACATCACCTGAACATACTGGGGTTGATCCATCGATAAAAGGACATTGATTCGTTGATCCATTTCAGAACCATCCCATAGTTTCATCCATCTGAAGCACTCACCGAGTTTTACATGGTTTAACTGACATTCGTGATAATCCGTACTTTCTCGCTTGATTCGCTTGTCAGACTCCCTGAAGAACAGGCATAATAATCATAACTCACCTGATTCTTGCCAATGGGATAAGTACCGATGTCTCGTTTGATACCGACTTTTATTCTTGCTTTTTCGATCTTCTTGATTGCTCTACCCTCCTCGATTTTGGCATGTCCTTTCTGCCCCAGTGCCGGTCAAACCTTGGTGAATGAAGTGAACTCGGCTCATTTTGTCGTACTTGGGAAAATGCTTAAAGTGAATCGCGACCCTGAGGGGGGGTTCGGCAAAGGAACAACGGAAATGTCTATCGAGGTGGTCATCAAAGATCATCCGATTCTCAAGGATAAAAAAACGATTATCCTTCCTCGTATGGTTCCCCCTGATCCGAAAAACGAAATTCGCTTTCTCGTGTTTTGTGAAGTCTACGATGGCAAGATTGATCCTTATAAAGGGGAACAAATCATTGGGAAATCGGAGATACCCGAATACCTGAAGGGGGCGATTCAAATCAAAGACAAGCCCGCCACAGAAAAACTGGCCTACTACTTCAAACATCTCGATTCGCCCGATTGGCTTGTGGCGGCGGATGCCTTTCAAGAGTTCGCCAACTCCGATTACAAAGATGTAAGAGAAGCCGCGAAAAAGTTCTCGCCTGAGAAGTTGGTGACTTGGTTAAAAAGCCCCACTACCCCGCCCTCTCGGATCGGGCTTTATGGCATGTTACTTGGTCATTGTGGCCAGCAGAAAGAACATGCGGCAATCGTCAAATCTTTATTGAATGATCAAAAGATCAAAGAACTCACAGGGCTTGATGGATTGTTAGCGGGGTACGTTTTGTTGGATCAAAAAGAGGGTCTCAATCACCTCAGTCAATTGGTGGCTAATCCCAAGGAAGAGCATTACATCCGCTACGCAGGGTTACGCACTTATGAATTTCTCAAGGAGTATCATCCCGAGATCCTCTCTACGGATGAGATTCTGAAACAAATTGAACCGATGCTCGATTTTCCAGAAGATGCCGATTTGGTGATTGAGAAACTTCGCAAATGGGAACGCTGGGATTTCACCCCCAAAATTATCGCATTGTTTACAAAAGACTCGCACAAGATTCCCCTCGTTCAAAGGAGTATCATCAAATATGCTCTGTGCGTGCAGGGGTACGAGAACATTATTGCGGACTTTATTGAACGTGTGGAATCCGATGAAGAAAATTCGGATCGACTTTCGGATATTAAACTCTTCCTTGAACAAGAACGCAAACCTGAAAATTCCATGATGAAATAGCTACTTTGAGACCTGAAGATATTAATATAGTCTGAATGTTTTCGCACTTTGGTAAGAAACCCCCTTCACTTTTGGAACCGAAACAGAACCTGCCATATCAAAGAGGTGTTCATTCAACAGAGTGTTTCCTGCCTTAGGTTCTTATTAAAAGAGCGTATCACATGAAAATCATGCTGGGATTTTTGGTAGCTTTGATTGGTTTAACCGCCACGACCTCGGCGGCTGATGCTAACAAGGACGAAATGAAAGCGATCACCA
The DNA here is from genome assembly GCA_964518325.1 of uncultured Alcaligenaceae bacterium. GTDB lineage: Bacteria > Planctomycetota > Planctomycetia > Gemmatales > Gemmataceae > SKW135. The sequence goes on from CAZFDX010000520.1 coordinate 8,806, forward strand.
CCATCGAAAAGTTGGGGGGATCTGTAAAAATCGATGATGAGGCCGAAGGCCCTGCTCGACTGAAAGTGACATTTGATAAATTAGATGATCGGATTTTGACGTCATTAAAAGGGATGACACAAATTTCCGTTTTGGTCACTAGCAATGCCGCAGGTGTCACCGATCGAGGGATGTCCTTGATTTCAGGCATACCGAATCTTCAAGAGTTAACTCTCGAAAAAGCAGGTATCACCGCAGCAGGCATCACACCCCTGAAAAATCTGCAAAAACTCAAGAGCCTTTCGCTTCATGGAGCCACACGGATCAACGATACTGCGGTTGGGTTTATGAAAGAGCTGAAAGGACTCGAAGAATTGGATTTGAGCAAAACAGCCCTGACCGATGCCTCCTTCAATCACTTCAAGGCCATGAATTCACTCAAAACTTTGTACTTGTTGGATACCAAGATCACGGATAAGGGAATCGTGAATCTGAAAGGTCACAAAAGTTTGAAGTTAGTCGGTGTGGGTATGACGAATATCTCTGCCAAAGTCGCTCAAGAAGTGGAAACAGCAACGGAAGGTCTGAGAATCCGCCGATAGGTATCCCATTTCCGAAGTGATAAGTATTCCGTTTCTGGGCCAAAAGGTAATTCCGTTTCCGAGAGGTGACTTAGTTTTTAAAGACGTTGTGGCAGGCAGTGCAACGACCGTCGATCTTTTTGAATGCGGCCTGAATCTCTGTGTTATTTTTGGCCCCAGCGGCTTTAATTAGTTCGTTGGCAGCGGCTTCCATATCGGAGTTAAATTTCTGCCATTCTGCGAGTTTAGCACCCGTTTTTCCATCATTGTGAACTTTGCTGTATTCAGCAAGAGCAAGAACTCGGGTCGCAATTGCAGTAGCCCGAGCGGGATCGGCTACGAGCTTCTTCGAGTTCGCCTTAATCTCCTCTTCGGCCCCAACACCAAAGCCCACTGGTTTCTTGAATTGTTGCATGGTCTCATCTACAGTTAAGCCATCTTTTCCGAGGGCATCAACCAATTTCACAGGTTTCGTGTCGGCTTTGGGATCGGGTTTGACGCCGTAATCCAGATTTTTGGCCGCTTCCGTGGCGCTCTTAAAATCTTTCTTCTTGGTTGCACTAGCTACTTTGATGGCAGCATCCCGAATGGTTGCAAACTTGGCATCATCGGCCCCCCCTGTAATTTTGGCTTGCGCGGCAAACGCAATCGTCATTGCCGAGGAAACAACGGCGCGATCGGCACCTTTCTTACTGGCAGCTTTGGCATCGGCATTGAGGGCATCCAAAGCCTTGTTCACTGCTTTAACATCATCATTCAATAATGACTTAAAGGCATCATCGGAGATGGCGGGGGCGGCTGCCTCTGAATGCGAGAACCAAAGTAGTCCAGCAACCATGGCGGTCATACCCAGTAGGACATAACGTGAGAACTTCATAGACTGCACTCCTTCTCAAGAAGATCGAGTAACTTGGTGAGGTCAACCCAATCGGGTTAGCTTAAGCTAGTGTAGAGCGCGTTGGTACAGTGTGTAGAACGGATTCTGAGTTAAGGAAGTGTATTTATTTCGCCGCCCGAGATCGTGATGGCATCCCGCAAGGCCGACGGGATAGGTTGCGACTGACTGAACTTTTTGATAGTTCCGTCCATCATCAAAATTCGATAATCTGGCTCTCCCTTAACTCCTAAGCGAGGGATCGGCGTATCTTTTTGGAAGGGTATATCATCGGGTTTAGTCCATTCGCTAGGTTCACGACCTTCGACACAAAGAATCGTTTTTGAAAGCCCATCAGATACATTCAATGTTGCTAGTTTCCTGATTGGTATTTTGCTGGTAGGCTTGGTACTATTTTTTGGTAAGAGCAAAGTAGAGTATCGTTTTTCAAATAAGGCATTCGGTCCCATGAATCCACGATAGTACGTTTTACCTTGAGCTTTGGAAACATCGTTATCGAAGGCATAAACTTCGGGCATCTGTGAGATGAGTTGCAGGTTAGAAGGGCTATCCCAAGGTTCAGTGAGTTTGAATTTTCTATAAAGCTCTTCATGTCCCAGATAGGGGAGTAGATGCACCCGCCATGAAAGAAGGGGTTTACCACTGGAATCTAGGGAGTTAGTCGGAAAATCCCCCTTGGCTGATTCGTATTCCTTAAAGGCAATCGCTATTTGTTTGAGGTTTTGTTCACTCTTTAATCCATTGGTTTTGCGTTCTTGTTCCGCATTATCAATTCTGTTTTTTGCTAAGTCAGGGTTCTTTTGTGTCTCTTTTACGACCGTCTTATCTCCTGAATAAAAAAAGTAAATGACGGTTGCAATCCCGCCCCCACAGACAAATAGGACACCCAGAAGTATCGCAACAATAATCAACAGGATTTTGTTACTATTTGGAGTGTTTTTTTGACCAGAACCCGTCAGGAAATCGTCTGGATAATCATCCTCCTTCTTGTTAATCGGTGGTATTGGCGGAGGTGAGGGAGGGAGTTTTGATGGTCGAGGTAGATCGTTCTCTTCAAAGTCGCTGGACATAGGGGCACCTAGACTAAGTAAGAATTTTCTGCTATTATTGCAAAGCATTCTTCGATTGTCACGGCCAATTCACTTTTTCATTACCCGCAACCGTAGACCAAGCTCGAATAAATGCTTCGGGAGTTTCTCTGGGTAAAAGATGGATTTTTCCATCAAGTGAGATTAATCGAATCGGTTCGTTGGGTTCGATTCCTAAAGGGGGGCACTTCCCTTTTAACGGGAAAAGGAATTCATCGGGTTTGGTCCATTCGACGGGTTCCGATGCCTCGATACACAAAATGGTATTTGCGATTCCATCGGTGACTTGTTTTGAAGAGAGAATCGTTTTCGGGATCGGGTTAAGCGATTTTTTTTTCGGATTCACGGGGGGCATGCCACTGACCTTGATCGCATTCGCATATCGTGGTGCCAGCAAAGCCCCCGAGTGAGAAAAACAACGATAGTGGGTCATTCCTTGGGCTTTCTCGGGGTCCCCATCCAGAGCATAGACGTCGGGCATCTTCGCAAGGAGGGCTTTGTTCTTTGGACTATCCCAAGGCTCGTTGAGTTGAAATTGATCGAACAATTCCTCCAAACCTAACCAAGGAAGAATCTGGACCCGCCAAGACAAAAGAGGTTTCCCTGCCGCATCAAAACTATGGTTTGGGTAATCGCCGTTGACTTCTTCCCAATCAATGAAAGCCTTGGCAATTCGTTTGAGATTTCGATCGCGGAGAGTTTCTGCCTTTTTCTTTTCCTCCAGAGCGAGGCGTTGCCTTTCGGATTCTTCCATTAATTGAATTTTGTTTAGTAACTCCGATTTTTCTTCCTGCCATTTGTGTTGCGCGGCGAGAGATTCCCTCTCTAGGGATCGTTTCTCTAACCAAACGATACTACTAAACCCCAACCCCGAGCAAAAAAAGAGCATGCCTAAGATCAGTCCGAGCAAAAAAGAAAAAAGCCGATTACTAGAATTCACTGACTTCGAGTGGTTCGATTCACTCGAAGTGAGATTCGCTGACTTCGAGTGATTCGATTCACTCGAAGCAGGGTTTTTAGAAGGGTTATTGGGAGGTTCTTTTGCCATGAGATATGGTATATGGAACCAAATCCACAAAATTCCAGATTAAGCAATTGCTTTGAGGGCTTCCAATGCTTTGTCGTAGTTGGGTTCGTTGGTCACTTCCGAAACATATTCCACATAGGTGATTTTATCATCTTTATCCACGACAAAAACCGAACGGGCCAACAAAGGCAGCAAAAGCCCTTCCATCAAAACACCCCAATTTTTTCCGAAAGAATGATTATGCACATCGGAAAGGGTTTGGAAGACCTTGGTACCGGCTTCGGTACAAAAACGTTTCTGTGCAAAAGGCAAATCGAGGCTCACCGTATAGCTGGCCACTTTATCACCAAAGGCCAGAAGGGCTTCATCGAATTTCTTAGTTTGAGTGGAACAGACGCCGGTATCCAGTGAAGGAACCACCGAAAAAAGACGAGCCTTTTTCGGGGTGTCGGCAAAGCTCACTGCGGTGGTTGGACCAGTTACTGTGGTAAAATCGGGTGCTTTATCACCGGGCTTCAGAGCGGGACCGACTAAGGTCATCGGGTTCCCTTTGAAGGTCACGGCAGCTTCACGTTTAGACATGTTTGATTCTCCATTATTTGGCATTCATTGACAAAAGATCAAATAAAAACACCGATTCGTTTGATCGGTGCTTCGGGTTGCACTTTATGATAGTAAGGGTATTGTCGATTAGCCAAATGGGATTATACCTTCTTGGCTTTTTCAAAAAGTTCGGCCACAAACTTCCAATTAATGACCTTGAAAAATGCATCGAGATAGTCTGCTCGTTTATTCTGATATTTCAGATAATAGGCATGCTCCCAAACATCAACGCCAAGAATCGGGATACCCCCCCCCTTCTCCATGATGGGATTATCTTGATTGGGAGTGCTGACAATCGCGAGCTTACCATCTTTCAAAACGACCCAGCCCCAACCCGAGCCAAAACGTGCTAAAGAGGCCTCTTTCAGTGCTTTAAGCATGCTCTCGACATCCTTAAAAGATGCTTCGATTGCTTTGAGTAAATCCCCTTCTGGTTTCGTTCCGGGAGGGGCCATCATCTGCCAAAAGAGGGTATGGTTATAGTGTCCCCCACCATTATTGCGGACGGCAGCCCGTTTCCCTTCTGGAATTTTGTCGAGTTCTTTAATGATGCTTTCAACCGGTAAACCCGCCCATGCGGTTCCGACCAGTTGTTTGTTCAGATTATCGACATAGGCTTGATGATGCTTTCCATGATGAATTTCCATCGTTTTGGCATCAATGTGAGGTTCCAAAGCATCGAACTTATACGGCAGGGGGTCGAGCTTGAAGAGCTTGTCCTTTTCTTGGGCAAAACTGACAACATTCGGAATAAAGGTCGCCGCCAAGGTTGCAGTAGTTGTTTTGAGAAGTTGTCGACGAGAAATTGGATTCACGGGGTTATTCTCCAAGGGTGAAATAAGGGTAAGGCATATGCTATGCAAAAGAACCGGTGGGGAAACTCTCTTAGTATGAAGATTTGAAGGAACCCCTGCCCTTACCCGAGTTGATGACCCTATAGGGCAATTTTCCCGAAGGCAATTCTTTCGGAATCCATCAAACCTAATGATGGCTCAATAGAGTATTACCCCCTTGACCTTTGGTCGATTCTTGCAACAATATCGCTAAGAGGCCACCCTGACTTGTGATGGCGGGACTGGGGCAATCCCTTTCACCGTAACAAGTCTGGGTGGCCTTTTGTATTTTTCCGGACCTTTTATGAAACTGAGTATTCGACCATGACTAAGAGCGAACTCTTAACGACCCCCATTGAACATTACGACATCACAAAATACAACGTCGTTCCTGTTGTGGAAGCGATGAGCAAAATGGCGTTTTCTGCCCGTGATTTAGCCCGTGCGGCAGAAATTACCGACATGATGGTAAGGGATCGTTCCTGTGGGATCATACTCTGTTTAGCAGGTTCGTTGATTTCGGCAGGTTTGAAAAAAGTCTTTGTCGATATGATTCGGTGCAACATGGTCGATGCCATTGTGAGCACCGGCGCGAACATTGTGGATCAGGACTTCTTCGAGGCATTAGGGTTTAAGCACTACATCGGAGAGGAGAAACTCCGCAGCGGGATGTTCGATGCCGAGCTTCGGGAATTAATGATCGACCGAATTTACGATACCTTAATTGACGAAGAGGAACTGCGGGTCTGTGATGATGTGATGCGTGAGATAACCGATTCTTTGGAACCACGCCCCTACTCTTCTCGGGAATTCATTCGCGAGATGGGTGCCTACCTGCAAGAGAAAGGAAGCAAAACTCCCGATAGCATCGTTTACGAAGCCTACAAATCGGGCGTGCCTATCTTTGTGCCTGCATTTAGTGATTGCTCCGCAGGGTTTGGGTTGGTAGCTCACCTGCATTCTCGTGGAGAAGGTCCCAAGGTGGCCATTGATAGCGGCAAGGATTTTTATGAGTTGACCCGCTTGAAAATCCAGAATCCGACAACAGGCTTGTTTATGATCGGGGGGGGGGTTCCTAAAAACTTCGCCCAAGATATTGTCGTGGCCGCCGATATCTTAGGCCACGAGGCCGATATGCACAAATACGCAATCCAAATCACAGTGGCAGATAGTCGCGATGGTGCCCTTTCGGGAAGTACTCTCAAGGAAGCCTCGAGCTGGGGTAAAGTGGACCTCGCCTACGAACAAATGGTCTACAGCGAAGCCACTCTGGCCGTTCCGTTGATTGTTGGTTATGCCTATCACAAGGGGAATTGGAAAAATCGACCCAGCCGAAATTGGAACAACATTCTCGATGCGGTGCCCGTGGGTTAGTCCCCCTTCAAAGCGAATGAGTATTTCCCAACGAAGAAAGTAATTCGATTGGGAGAGCGTGTGTCACATTAACCCCCTGTCACGAAAAATGAGTATCTCCAAACTCGAACTTCCCGTTCTCATGGTCCACGATTTGGGAGGCGGTTGGACTGCCATCTCATTAGATAACAATTCTGCCAAAGGGTTTGGTAAATCGGCTATCAAGGCTCAAAAAGAGCTGGCTCGGATTCTTAAATCTCAATCCCAAGAAAATCACGGAATTTATTCGTCGAATTTTCTTAATCCAAAAATCGGGTTTGTCCAAGTGGATGTCAGGACCCAATACCCATTCAATTCTTGGCTTCATTTGAACACATATAATCCAACTCAGGCCCGTAGAATTGACAAAATCCAACCCCAATCCAATCTTTGGCTTTATCCTACTTTTAAGGAAACAACCGTCAAAGTACCCTACGTCAAAGGGGTTTCTCCAAAAGGTGAGAAAATCGCCCAATTACCCTTCTTTGAGGTTTGCTTTCTCTATCAGACGGAACACGATCTCAAAAAATTCGCTGAGGAATATGCCCTTCTTCATTTAGGACAAATGACAAACGCACAGTTTTTGCGTTTTTTGATTCCTTCTGAACTGAGCCTTGACACGATCACCCTTCCAAGAGCGGTTCTCGAAAAGCAATCACCTGAAATTTCGATGCTGCAAACAAGAAAAACATCACCTGCAATCAGACCCCCAAAAAACCTGCTCGAAATAGCCGAAGAATTGCATGAACAAGGATTGAACCGAAGATACTCCCGTGCCTACGAACGTGACAAAGAACTCAATACCTTAGTTGAGAAATTACAAGGTGGAAATCGAAATATCATTCTTTTAGGGGAAAGCGGAGTTGGTAAAACCTCACTGTTAATCGATGCCGTTGAAAAATTGAAAAAAATCACATCGACAGCAGATCAATCCTCCAATGAATCCAAAGGAAATCGACGTTTTTGGATGACCTCGGGTAGTAAATTAATCGCCGGTATGAAATTCTTGGGTCAATGGGAAAAAAGAACGGAAAAACTCATTAGCGAGCTATCTCATCTGAATGGGGTTTTATGCATTGAGAAACTATCGGAACTGGTTTTGCTCGGCGGCGAGGGTCCGACAGGTTCCATAGCTTCATTCTTAATGCCCTACCTAGCTCGCAAGGAACTTTTTTTAATCGGGGAAGCAACTCCCATAGAACTCGACTCCATGCGGCGACTGTTACCAAATTTTGTTGAATTTTTCGAGATTGTTTCCGTTCCGAATTTCACTCGTGACCAAACTTTGAAAGTATTAGATCGATTACTCAACGATGCGAAAATCAAGCGAAAGATCGAAATTAAGCAAGGGGTCAGCGAAAAGATTTTTGAATTGTTCCAAAGATTTCAGCCTTATGCTACCTTTCCTAAGGTTGGATCATCGTTTATAAATACGTTGATTCAAAAGAAAGCTCGTTATAGCTCTGATCCTCCCTCTCCAGAGCAAGCCGTGAAAATATCCAAAAACCGGAGAGTTTTACCTGATATTTTCCAAAACAGCGAGAATTTTCTATCAATAGCTGATGTTTTTCAATGGATTAACCAAGCCTTTAGTGAGCAACCAGAAATTCAAAAAAAAGCTCGTCGGAGCTATGCATCGCTTTCTCCGGAGGATGTTGTTAAAGCATTTCAAGAACGGACGGGTCTCCCCGATGTTTTCCTGAGAAACGAGATTCCTCTTCCAAAAGAGGAAGTGATTCAATGGTTTAGCCAAAGAATTATCGATCAACCAGAGGGAGTCGCAGCAGCAACCCGAGCTGTTTTAACATTCAAAGCAGGGTTAAATGATCCAAATCGTCCTCTTGCGGTTTTGCTTCTCTGTGGCCCCACAGGAGTTGGAAAAACGGCATTAGCCAAATGTTTGGCGGAATACTTTTTTGGTGCGGGGGCTCCATCAAAAAATAAATCACGATTGATCCGCCTCGATATGAGTGAATATCAAGGGTTCGATGCCGTGTCGAGATTGATTGGACCAACAGGAGGTGACCCAAGCCCCTTTATCCAAAAAATTCGACAACAACCCTTCACGGTTATACTCTTAGACGAAATTGAGAAGGCATCCCCCGAGGTATTTGATGTTCTGTTGAATGTGTTCGATGAGGGCCGTTTGACCGATTCGCTAGGTCGCATAACAGAATTTCGGAGTAGTTTGATTATCATGACATCAAACTTGGGGGCCGACCGCCAACAAAATTATGGTTTCGATCCATTGCCAATTGGACCGAGATATTCGGACCTTGCTATGCAGTTTTTCAGACCCGAATTTTTTAATCGCATTGATGAAGTGGTCACATTCTACCCATTAAAAGCCCAGAGTATCGAAGCGATCACTCGCAAGGAGCTAGAAGAGATCAGAAATCGAGAGGGAATTATCCATGCTGGGCTGAAACTCAAGTTTACAGATCGATTGGTCAAACACCTTGCCCAAACCGGTTTTGACCCACGCTATGGCGCTCGACCATTGCAACGCACCATTGAGAATGAAGTGGTTGTTCCTTTAGCCTCGTGGTTGATAAAAGAAGCAAACTCACCCAAAGCAAATGTGCTTCTCGATTGGGATCAGCACATAATGATTCAATGGGAAACATTATGACCGCTACCGCTGGGGCCTACCCCGATGGAAAATCCGTTCGTGAAGCCTGTCGGCGAGGCGAATTCTCGTCACCGACAGCAGGCCTTGCTCTTGGTTACGTTCAGGCCAATTTAGTCGTTCTCCCGAAAGAGTTTGCTTTCGATTTTCTGTTATTTTGCCTTCGGAATCCCAAGCCCTGCCCCATTCTAGAGGTTACGGAAGCAGGTGAATGGGAGGCGAAAAATCTTGCGAAAGGATCGGATATTAGAACGGATTTGCCCTGTTACCGTGTTTGGGAAAAGGGCATTCTTATCGATGAACCCAAAGAGATAATTAATTATTGGAGAAATGATCTGGTTTCTTTTCTGATTGGTTGCTCCTTTAGCTTCGAGAATGCACTCATCGAATCAAACATTCCTGTTCGACACATCGAACAAGGCGTGAACGTACCAATGTACAAAACACACATTCCGTGCCAAAAAGCAGGGATATTCGAGGGGCCCCTAGTTGTTTCGATGCGACCTTTGAAACCTTCTCAAATTGTTCAAGCCATCGAAATATGTTCACATTTTGATAAAGCCCATGGGACACCGATTCATTTTGGAGCACCAGAAACAATCGGTATCTCAGACATAAATAAGCCCGATTTTGGTGATACCGTCACGATACATGAAGGAGAATTACCTGTTTTTTGGGCATGCGGAGTGACTCCCCAAGCGGCACTGATGCAAGCCAAAATCCCCTTTGCGATCACTCATAAACCCGGACATATGTTTGTGGGTGATCTCAGAGATAAAGATTTAGAAAAATGAACGCATTAATAGGATTTGATACGATCCAAGCCAGCGTAGTTCGGAGTGGTTATCAGTCAAGTCCGCATCATGTGAAATTGTCTTTCTGAGTTTAACATGAGGAGTTGTATTGTTGGGCTTGAGGAAACTATGATTGATTGATGGATTCGTTAAATCCAATAGTTCGTCCGTGGTTTCATTCAAAGGTGATGACTTGAAAACGATAAAGCAGATTGTTGACTATCTGGAAAGTATTGCCCCCCTGCAGCAGGCCGCTGAGTGGGATAATGTGGGTTTATTACTTGGTGAATCATCTACACCGGTTTCCAAGATTCTCACCTGTTTAACGATTACTCCAGAGGTTGTGGCGGAAGCAATCGCTCAGCAAGTCAGTTTGATTGTGACCCATCACCCAATCCTATTCAAAGGAACGAAGAAATTCTCCGAGTCCACCATCGAGGGTCGATTGCTTTGGCCATTGGCAAAGGCGGGTATTTCCGTGTATTCCGCTCATACAGCTTTCGATGATGCCAAAGGTGGAATAAACGACTCGCTTGCCGATTTACTCGATTTGCAAGATCGCAAACCGCTGCGAGTCCGCCCTGAAGAAAGTTCATTCAAGGTTGTGGTTTTTGTGCCCATATCCGATCGAGATAAGGTTTTGAACGCCATGTTTGCTGCCGGTGCGGGAAATATCGGTGAGTATCGAGAATGCAGTTATCGAGTGAGTGGAACGGGGACCTTCTTTCCAACAGAGAATACCAATCCCACCATCGGGAAGATTGGTCAACGCGAAGAGGTCGCGGAAGAACGTCTGGAAGTGGTTTGCCCAGAGTCACAGTTGTCCAACGTAATCCAAGCCATGCGCGCTTCCCATTCTTACGAAGAGCCTGCGTTTGATGTTTATCCATTACGCTCTTTGGCCAGCAATCAAGGTCAGGGTCGTTTCGGGCACTTAAAGACCGAGCTTACCCTACGAGAGATCGGTAAGCTCCTGAGAGTGAAATTAGAATGTGGCCCTGTTCAACTCATCGGCGATGCGAATTCTAAAATTAAAACGATTGCTTTAGCGTGTGGGGCAGCCGGCGAGTATCTTTCGGATGCCATAAGAAAAAAAGTAGACTGTTTCATCACTGGTGAAATGCGTTTTCACGATTATTTATTGGCACAATCTCAAGGGGTTCATCTCGTTCTTCCTGGGCATTATGCCACCGAAAGATTCGCTATGGTGCAACTTGCCCAGCGACTGGCAGGGGTCTTCCCCGAAATTGAAGTTCGAGCAAGCCAAGCCGAAACCGACCCCGTCACTTGGTGCTAGAATGGTCGATCCGAGATAGAATTTTTAGGCAAGATATTTTCTGACTTCTGAATCTTGTTCTAGTTCTCGGCGGAATTCAACCATCAGAGCTTTCACAACTCCCTTCGACCAACTAAAACCGGGTTGAACGTCGTACTCTCCTCCTCCTGCTAAAACTTCGGGTTCGCAAACATTATATTTCTCCATAATCAGGCCATCTTTAGTATAAGTTCGGCCCACGCACTTGATAAATCTCTTTGCGATTTCGAGAGCCAATTCCCGTTCGTCATAATTAAGTAATCCTTTGATAACCACCCATTGAAGTGGAGCCCAGCCATTGGGATAATCCCATTGTTCACCTGTTTCAAGTAAGGTTGTCACCACGCCACCAGGGCGGATAAATTTCTCCTGAATGTTTCTTACAAGGTGATGAATCACCACTCGATCTTGTTCTGGTTCCAACATCTCGGTGAACAGGGGAAATGCCCCTGCCAAGCTCCAAACGTCGGTTTGACCCTCGGATAGGCAATAGTCAAAAAACCAGCCTAATTCCTCATTCCAAAAGTATTTGAGAATCGCTTGTTTTCGTCGATTGGCTGCAATTTGAAATCGGGTTTCGCCCGTCCAATGGTACAATTTTTTCTCGATCCCATAAAGAAGCGCATTCAGATCGACCGGAAGAATATCGGTAGTCCGAATCGTTGCGATTCCCCGACGAATTCCCCCATCCCAACCTACAGTATCGGGGCGAAACCATCGGCTGGAAAAATCCCATCCCGACTCGGCAGCAGCACGAATATGCCGGAAAAAGGTTGTGGCATCGGTACCTTCTTGAGTATCGGCATAGTGCCCAATATCTTCGTGATACGATTCGGGCCGAGGTTGAACGGGCGGTCTAAGTTCATCATCCCAATAATGATCCCAATATCGATTTAATACCTCACCTTCTTCCATATCCACCGTGCGATCTCGTCCATAAATCGATTCCCCCATCCAAAATCGATACTCTTTTTCGATCATTTGAATGTAGCTGACTTTCTGACCATCAATTTCCAGATGAGGCTTTTTCACATAATTTTGTCCCTTGGTCTGAGCAAGCATCTCGACCATGCAATAAAAAAACGGAGGTTGTGAGCGAGTATTGTAATATCGACGGGTCCCATTCGGGATAAAACCATGACGATGAATAAAGGTGGCATAGTTTTTGACCATGCACTCAAATAGATCAAACCCTCCGGATAACACTAAACCAATTCCCGTGAAGTAACCATCCCAATAGTACACCTCATCGAAGCGTCCCCCCGCCACCACATAGGGATAATCCAGTTTGATCAAGGTTCCGTTAAATGTTTCCTGTGGAAGATTGCGACTATCCCTTTTGACGATCGTCCAAACTCGATCGATGTAGGCTTCCATACTACAAGATAAATCCCGAGGAAAACCGATTTCCACAGGGGTTTCCGGTCGGGTTCTGAAGTAACGATAGACTAAATCACTTAAATGGCTGCGGAAATCAATCACACTTTGACCTAGTCCGCGAACTTGCTTCAGGCGTTCCACAGTTAAAGGTTCTTGGGAATCGACTAATTTATTCAGTGCGTTTTGAAATCGATTCACGGGAATGAGAAAATACCCCCGAGCAATTTCGATAAATTCCTTTAACACTTGCTCGACTTTGGCACGATCCGAAAGATCAAAACCATTCGGAATCATATCCGGAAAGGTTTTGGAATCTTTGAATAACTGCAAGGCCTGTACCGCTTCAAACAAGGGTCCTCGTGTCAACAATTGCCAATTATTGGATTCCGTCATAATGACCTTTATACAAATGTCTTTCCGATTTTTAGGCTTGGAGTATTAGAATTTTCAGGCCGTGAATTCATCACCTGCGAGCAGCATGCTCACCTGTCGAGAATCACCGCCTACTTATCCGACAGAGGGATGCCGTGAATTCATCGCCTATTAGCAGCATGCTAACCTATACTACGGAGGTTCTAAATAGATTACAAATTTTGGAGTAAGATTTTGTTGACTAAGCCAAGATGCCTTGAATGAGTTCACCGTGGACGTCGGTCAATCTCATGTCTCGACCGCCAAAACGAAAAGTGGTTCTCTTGTGATCAAGGCCGAGAAGATGGAGCATAGTGGCATGCAAATCGTGGATTTGGACCTTATCCTTGATCGCATGATAACCATATTCATCGGTTTCGCCATAAATGGTCCCCCCTTTGATCCCCCCCCCTGCCAGCCACATGGTGAATCCAAAAGGATTATGATCTCTACCGTTCGAGCCTTGCGCCATGGGAGTTCGTCCAAATTCCCCCCCCCAAATGACGAGCGTATCCTTAAGCATCCCTCGGGCTTTCAAATCTTTTAATAGCCCCGCTATCGGCTGATCGACAGCCCGAGCATTATCTTCGTGCCCTGCTTTCAAATTCGAGTGTTGGTCCCAACGATCGTGACCCAAATTCTGACAGAGCAATTCGACAAATCTCACACCACGTTCCACTAAACGCCGTGCCAGCAAACATTGCCGCCCATAGACCTCGGTCTTTTTCTGGTCGATCCCGTAGAGTTTCAAAGTGGCAGTACTTTCTTTAGAAAAATCGGTCAACTCCGGAACGGCCGTCTGCATCCTTGCAGCCAATTCATAATTCTGAATCGCAGCATCGATGGCGGCATTTCCCTTCTGAAGCGTATCGAATTGACGAATGAGATCGAGCTTTTGAGCCTGAATTCGGGGTGA
>CAZFDX010000521.1:0-3582 GCA_964518325.1 uncultured Alcaligenaceae bacterium
ATAAAAAGGAGACGTAACATGAGCGACGCATTGAGTTGGATTAGCCTCGCCGTCGGGATCGTGGCAGTCCTCCTGATTTTGGAAACCCTTTTACGAACCCTGTTCACCCACTGGGGTACGCCTCAAGGCAAATATCCCCACCGTTCGTAAGTGGGATAACCGATCTGGATACATGAACCCAAGTCAGCTGAAATTAACTGACGGGATAGAGAATTGTCGTCTTTGAGGCTGGTGGATGTCTTGTCCGCCGGCCTTCTTTAGTTTAGAGTATTATCAATTGGGAGTGTTTGTACGGCTGGTGCTGGCCCCGGTCTTCAAAACTGGTGGAGGGTTTGAACAAAGCTCTCTGTGGGTTCGATTCCCATACATTCCCGTTCTTGCTTTTGGGCGACTCATTTCGCTATTTGCGATTTTTTCAATGTGCCCCTCCCTCGTTCCATGAACAGGGCCTTTCCTTTTTATTCTGAGCGTCCCTCATTCCATGAATAGGCCCTTTCCCCTTAACCCTAATCCCTGATTGTTCGGGGCTATTCCTTCTTTCAAACTGGGAGAGATGGATAGTCTCCTCTCGGGTGATGGGATACCTCCAACCTCACTAGGGGGAAACCACCAACTTCACGGGGGAGGGGATTCTTCTTTCTTCTTGAGGTTGATTCGCGTTTGCATTATACTATTGCTACCCCTATATTCTCTCTCCTGAACGAATCATGTTGCCAACCTTTTCACACCCGATCGATCGTCGAGCCATGCTCTACGCAGGCGGCCTAGGAACGTGTGGTTTGTCTCTTCGGCAATTGCTCCATGCGGAAGAGCAAACTTCCAAAAAACATCGAGAAAAATCGGTGATTCTCATTCTCCCTTGGGGAGGCCCCAGTCAACACGACACGCTCGATCTGAAGCCCGAGGCCCCCGCTGAGATTCGCAGCCCCTTCAAGCCGATCGAGACCACAGTGCCCGGTTTGCGGATTTCGGAGCATCTGCCCAAGTTAGCATCACGGGCCAAAGATTTTTCGGTGGTTCGCTCGGTCACGCATAAACTGGGGACGCATAACCCTGCCACCCATTACGTTCTCACAGGTCACAAGCCCACGAACACAAAAGAACTGGCACCGGCCTCCCGTGAGGATTACCCCTCATTGGGAGCTGTGTTAGGACGATTGAAACCCACTCAGAAAACGATTCCTCCTTATATTGTGGAGCCGTGTCCGCTGGTCGATCAGGCGATCTTTTCCGGTGGGCAAAATGCCGGTTTCTGGGGGCCTTCTCATGATCCGTTGATTTTGGCCAAGGACCCGAGCTTGGCCAATTTTACCATCGATGGTCTCACACTCGATGCGCAAATTACCCCCCAGCGTTTTACCGAACGAAAAAACTTGCTCGAACAATTGAATGAAAAAGAACCTAGCCCCTTTTTCCACAAAGCCTGCGATCTTCTAGTGGGGACCGAAACCCGAGCGGCCTTTGCCCTTCACAAAGAACCCGAACGGGTTCGGCAACGGTACGGGATGACCCGTTTTGGTCAAAGTGTTCTGTTGGCTCGAAGACTGATCGAAGCTGGAGTTCGTTTGGTGCTTGTGGCGGATACGCAGGTCGGCACGAATTCACGCTGGGATACGCACGAGGCCAATCGTTATCCTCTCATCGAAAAGCAATTGAAAGAAACCGATTTGGCTTTGTCTGCCTTGCTCGACGATCTGCGCGAACGAGGATTATTGCAAGATACCCTTGTTTTGTGGATGGGAGAGTTTGGTCGAACCCCCAAGATGAACAATGCCGGCGGGCGCGACCATTGGCCTCATGTGTACAGCTTTTTGATTGCCGGTGGCGGGGTCCAGACAGGGAAAGTCGTTGGTTCTTCCGATAAAATCGGCGCTCACCCCGCAACGCAGCCCGTCGCTCCGGAAGATGTTTTGGCCACAATTTATCGGCTCATGGGGATTCCCCTCAGCACAACCATCTACGATACGCAAGGGCGGCCGCACCTGTTATGTCAGGGAACTCCCATTGCCGACCTGTGTTGAACCATTCATCCTATGCCCCTCGGATTGGTAGAATAACTCCCTAGTATCTGTTGTTGCCAGTGCGTATGGGTCACAACAGCTGGAAACTTTTAGGGGGGAGATTCATGCCAACGATTGCTGTCATCGGAGCGAACTCGAATCGCTCGAAATATGCCAATGCCTGTGTTCGATCGCATTTGGCCGAGGGGTGGACCGTTTTTCCTGTTCATCCCAGCGAAACCCAAGTCGAAGGGCTAACCGTCTATCGTAGCTTAGCAGAAATTCCCGTCGAAAAATTAGATCGGGTCAGCGTGTACATCCCCAAGGACGCGGCCCTGAAATTTTTGGACACGGTCCAACCGGAACGGATCGGTGAAATCTGGTTAAATCCGGGCGCCGATGATCCCGAAGTTGTTGAAAAGGCTAAATCGCTGGGGCTGGACGTCATTCAGGCGTGTAGCATCGTCCGCTTGGGCCGTTCTCCTCACGAGTTCATGGAATAATCGCACGCTCAACCTCAGCACGATTTGGCACTAACTCCGTCTGCTCATCCTCAAAAAGTCATGGAATCATCGAACCTCATGTTGCGAATCCTGTTGCGAATCGTATTCCGAATCCCGCTGATTCTGGTTGCTGGCGCACTGATCTTTTCGCCCGATTTACTCTCGCAGGAGGGGATTCCCGTTCGGAACCTGAGTGATCCTGTAGTCGGTGTCGAGAAGAACGAGAAGGAACGCACGCAACAGGGGATTCAAGTACGGGACCTAAGCGATCCTCAACAACCGGTCATCGCTCAGGCTCGTGTTTCGAGCCACAAAACTCGTGTGGCCGATCCAGTGATTCTGACTCTCACGGTGGAAGGGCCGATCGGTCTGGAAGTGCAACTCCCCGAGGCCATTCTGACGAAAGAATCGTCCCTGTTCTGGCGGGTGAATCGTTTTCCACCAAGGAGTATTTCCAAAAATCAAACGATCGTTTATCAGTACGAGTTTGAATGTTCTGCATTCACCGCAGGGGACCTTCCGCTGGTGTTAGCTCCCATTAAAATTCGGCGAAAGGGAGGCCATGATACGATTTTAGAATTTACGCAGGCTCTTACGGTGAATGCTTTCGTGAAGGTTTCCAACGACAGCCCCGATGCGTTGCGTGAACCGACCGATATTGAACGAATGATCCCCCCCCCCAACGAAGGGCCTCAAGAAGGTGCTTGGGTCTTTTGGTTGATGCTGTTGGCCCCCCCCGCTATTGGGATTCCTTTGGCCTATTGGTGCTGGAAACGTCCGGTGGTTCCTCCACCGGTTGAAGTTTGGGATCGTGCACGGGTTCTGCAAAACTGGTCGCAACCCCTGTCTGCCGAACAAGCCTACTCGATTCTTTTGCGGTATTTGCACTCCTCGGCACCCGAGAAATCGGGGTCCGTGATGACGATGATCTCACAGAAAGCCGATCTTTCAGAAGAGCAAAAACAGGCCTTGCTTTCGATCTGCCAGCAATTGGAAACGGAACGCTTTGACCCGTCCCCCAAGGAGGTCTCCCGAGCAGCGGAATCGTTGCGTGAATTCTTTGAGAGATTACCCCCAAC
>CAZFDX010000522.1:0-2949 GCA_964518325.1 uncultured Alcaligenaceae bacterium
CCCACGAAATAACGCAAAGAATCGGCCTTGACAATTTCACCTAGCTCGACCATATCGCCAACTTGTCCCCGAGTTGAAGCCTACCCCTTTTTGGTTGGTGGGATTCAACTCGGGGCTTGTGTTTGCTTACTCACACGCAGGAGAATCAACGATGTGCGGATACCTAACTCGTTTGGCAGCAATCGTCTTGATTCTGGCTCCTTTGCGATTCGGTGATCGGACTCTCCTGCTGGCTTGGGAAAATGGTCCGCAAAAATATCGTCCCGATTGGGTGGATGTTTCTTGGTTTCGGGTACGGGAAGCCCCCGATGGGGAGAAGGTTCGACCTCAGGAAACCTTTACCCAACCCCTACAACCGTTAAAATCCCTCCAATTCTTTAACCCAGAGAAGCCGGTAAAATTAGGAGAACCCTTGAATTCTGCCCCAATTTCGGCTAAATTCAAAGCACCGTTGTATTTAGATTTGATTCGCACAACATCGAGAACACCACCTGAGGAAGCGACTATGTTACGCCTAAAATTACCGATTTGGGCCCTTATCGCGTCGGCTGCTATGGCCACGGCCGTGGAAGCGGCGGATTCCCCTGAATTAAGAGAATCGATCGATAACTTGAATAAAGCCATTCGCGAACTGCGGGAAGTCCGTCGGGATTTCAATGACCTTCGCGATGCTCAGAAGAAAGATATCGATGCGGTAAAAGCCCAAATTGAAACCTTAGAATTGCGGGTCAAACTTCTCCAAAACGAAATTGATACCCTCCGAAAGGAAAAAACCACCGGTTCCACCTCTTTGAAACCCGACAACACGACCCCGAACCCGAATTTCACACCCGTTCCTCCCGTTCGTTCGACTGGGCGGCTCCGGATTGTGAATGAATTTCCCGAAGAAATGTCGGTGTTGGTCAATGGACGCTCGTACCGCGTTTTACCAGGAGAAGAACGCACCATTCTGGTTCCCTCGGGGGCATTTGAGTATCAAATTCCCCAATTACAACGCTTCCCTCAGCAACGTGAAATTGCCGAGAATCAAGTTAAGACCATTGTGATCTATCGGGCGAACTAAATTCTCACAAATGTGAGAACGACGTTATCGAAACAAGGCTACCACCGAATACTCTCGATTGGAAATCAAAAACTCTCACAAACGTGAGAACAATTGCGTTGAAACTACACCCTTTGTGACTCCTACGGGCCATTCGCCGACGCCAAATCCGCCACGTCCCCTTCCTGAAACGTCGGCGAAGTCTGCCGTTGTGTTCTCTCAGAAACAATTCTCGTTGTTGATTCTCACTGTTATTGCCTTGGGGTTGGTCCTTGTGCGCTGGGCCGATGGGTTTATCCGAACAAGACCCAGTGAAATCGTGGCCCAGAATCCACAACAGAAAATCAATCTCAATCAGGCCGATAAAAACACTCTCATGACCCTACCCGGAATAGGCCCCTCAACTGCCGATGCGATTATTTCCCACCGGCAACAGCATGGACCTTTTCCAACGGTGGAAAGTCTGACCTCGGTCGCAGGAATTAAACAAGCCACCCTTGGGAAATTAGCGCCCTATTTGGTGGTTGATTCGGTCAATTCCCCTTCCCTTCCCTCGTCACAGAAAGCTCAGGAACCTGAAATTCTCGTGCGGAAACCGAGTAAATCGTCGCCATCAATCAAAGCGATTCCGATCAACACAGCCACGCAAGCCGAGATTGAAACACTCCCCGGAATTGGTCCTGTCTTAGCCAAAAGTATTATCGCAGAACGTGAGAAAAAACGGTTCGACAAGGTGGAGGATTTAAGAAGAGTCTCGGGGATTGGTCCCAAACGATTGGAACAAATTCGCGACTTCATCTGGATTGATTGAAGGGTGATGGGATAGCACCCAAGGTACCTGTTTGACCATCACGTTTCGTAGGTCCATGATTCCAACGGCTCACTCATCCTTGAAAAAAATCGACCTTAGAGAAAAGTTAAATCATCACGTTACCTAAGGAAGCACGGAACCGATCGACGGAACTTCGGACCTCGATGGTACCGGCATCGGCATCGGCCCAACCAAGGGATTCGGTATCGGCCCCTTCAAGTTGTTTGTAGGTGGCAAAGAAGTGTTCCACTTCGAGCAAAAAGTGAGGCGGCACGTCGGTCAGTTTGCGAACGTGTCCAAATAACGGGTCGGCATTCGGCACGCCCAGAACTTTGAAATCGTGGGCACCTTTATCTTTCATGCGGAACATGCCGACGACTCGTGCTTCGATCAGGCAGCCACTGAAAGTGGGTTCGTTGACCATCACGAGCATATCAAGGGGGTCGCCATCTTCTGCCAGCGTTTGAGGGATAAAGCCGTAATCGCCCGGATAGACACTGGAAGAATACAGATACCGATCCAAACGAATCAGGCCGGTGTCTTTGTCTAGCTCGAATTTATTTCGGCGACCCTTTGGGATTTCGACAATCATGTTCACCACCGAAGGAATATCGGTTCCGGGAGAGATGAGCATGAAATTACTGAGATTGGTTTTCTGTGCCATGAGAACTCTTCCTTTTCGGTATTATACTCGTTCAACCAATGAATCGAACACACGGACCTTGGCCCAATTATGCTTCATCTCGGCGATGAATTGATTATGTGTGGCATCGGTCTGATAGGCATCGTGAGCGGCTCGATCCTGAAACACCACATGTAGGGCCACATCGAAATCCAGATCATTCACTTCTCGTTTTAATTCCGGTTCGAGTTTTCCACAACAGAAAAAAACGATCCCCTGTTGCACAGTGAGATACTTTTTGCAGGCATCGATCAGGGCTTGCACTGCTTGGGGAGAACGATCTTTGAGAGTGAAATAAACATCATGGCATAGTAACATCGTTTCGGCTCCTTATGTCGAGATTCGCTTTTTGTACCACACCGAATCCTCGCGGTTGAAAGATCGGTCAAAAAATTTCGGCTTGTTCTTCGGTCA
>CAZFDX010000523.1:0-4942 GCA_964518325.1 uncultured Alcaligenaceae bacterium
ACCCCAAAAGCGAATTCAAACCGCGGGGGGGGGCCATTTCGCCCGAAGAAGCCCTCACCAAAAAAGGGGAAAAAGTCGTCGTCGAGTTTCGGGTGTTATCAACCGGTATGACCAAAGATGGCAGTCGGATGTTTTTGAACTCCGAAAAGAATTTTCGGGATAAAGAAAACCTGACGATTGTCCTCACGAAAGATGCCCGCAAGGGTATTTGGGAAAAAGCTACCGGCGATACTTTTTTGAACAAACCAATCAAAGTGACCGGAACCGTCAGCGAATTTAACGGTTCATTACAAATCGAGATCAAAGACGAGAAAATGATTGAGATCATCGAAGAAAAGAAATAGTTGACCTAACCTATTTCAAAGCGAAGATTTACAACAAGGGCTAAAAGGTGATTTGAGGAATCACCAATAAAAGAAAAGGAATTCTACTTCGGCCCGAGAGCATTTCTCAGAGGTTTCTCAAGATTGGGAACTCTTTTTTCTCGAAACTCGTCCTAAAATAATAACTTGAACTTCCCCACACCCATTTCACATGGGTGAATAGACACGCCTTCTGGAGACGAAATCCATGACACCGCATCGAAAAACGAGCCGATGCTACTTCTGGATTGGGGCCTGCCTCACCGCATTGGCCTTCACGAGCTTGTCGGCACAAGCGCAATCCACTCCCAATCTGCCGGAGCAATCGAAAATCATCAATGAGGAATTGGCTAAATCGTGGGAAGCTGCCTCGCTGAAACCCTCGAAAAAAGCGGATGATTATGTGTTCATCCGTCGAGCCTTTATCGATATTATCGGCCGAATTCCCACTCCGGAAGAGGTCCGAGATTTTGCCGAATATGACAAGTCCCCCGATAAGCGCGTGAAATTAATCAAGCGTTTGCTTTACGCCAAGGACTATAAACCCAAAGGACCCAACGGGGGAGAAATTCGCCGTGATCCGAAAGACCCCAAAACCGCATTAACCTTTAACTATGCGGCGGAATATGCCAAAAACTTTGCCGACGTTTGGAATGTTTGGTTGCTCACCCGTTCTCAAGCTCACGAAGCCTTCCGCGAGCAAACCGCTTTGTGGTTGGAAGATCAATTCTCCATGAATACCCCCTACGATAAATTCGTGACCGAATTAATCACCGCTAAAGGCAAATCGAACGAAAACGGGGCGGTCAACTTCACTGCGGTCCACCTTGGTGAGTTGAATCCCCGCGATAAACGTGTCACCGACGGGCGTTTTGAAGCCGTCCCGATCACTGCTCGCGTTAGCCGATTGTTCCTCGGCATTCAAATCAACTGTATTCAGTGTCACGATCACCCCTTCAACCCCGAATGGAAACAAGAAAACTTCTGGGGGATGAATGCGTTCTATCGTCAAGTTCAAATCGATGTGCGTGACCCTGCCAACCCCAACAACGTCGGTGCCACCGAATACCCCAACTTCCTGCGACCCAACATGAACCGGAAGAAAGACAAGGTCGAAATGGCCAAAGTTGTGACGGTGACCGACGACACGAGCTTAAATCCTTCGACCCGTGTCTTCTACGAAAACCGCCGAATGGTCATTCTGACCAGTAAGCCGGCCTTCTTGCCCGACTTGGCTGATTTAGAAAAAGATGCTTCGGTTCCCCGAAAAGGTTACCCCAACGATGGCAAGAAGACCCGTCGGGAAGTTTTGGCAGAGTATATTGTCAAACACGATAACTTCGCACGGGCGACCGTCAAGCGTTATTGGTCCCACTTCTTCGGTCGGGGGATGAACGAACTTCCTGCACCCGACGATTTTGGGGGCCATAACAAGATCATTCACAAAGACTTGTTGGATAAACTCGCTGCTGCCTTTGCGAGCGGCTCCCAACCTTACGACATCAAGAAACTGATTGAGTGGATCTGCTGCTCGGATGCTTATTCGCTCAGTTATCAAGCGAACGGTTTACCCGAAGGGAAAGGGGGCAATAGCAAGGCCGACGCCGATGCCTACTTCACCCGTATGCCCTTGAAGTCGATGTCTCCGGAAACCTTGTTTGAATCTCTCGAAACGGCCACCCGTATGGATCAGGCCACCAACAAAGATGCCAAACGCGAGAAGAAAGAACGTTGGATGAATCTCCTCATCCGCAACTTCGGTGACGACGAAGGCAACGAAGCGACCTTCAACGGGACCATCATTCAAGCTCTTTTGATGATGAACGGCCGCGATCTCGACGAAGAAGTTCGTCGTAGCGATAGCACCGTTGTGAAATTGATGGATCGATACCTGCCCACTAGTGGCGGACCGAAAGGCCCCATCAATGTCACCCCCGATGCTCCTTGGAAAGTGATTGAAGACCTGTATCTCGCCACGGTGAGCCGAAAACCCAGCCGAACCATCATGATTCAGGTTCCGAGACTCGATCCGAAAGGGGTTCCCATGAAAGACAGCAAAGGGAATGTGCTTACCGCTCCGGTGACCGAAGAAACCTTCATTAAAACGCGGCTCGAGAACCTGCTCAAGAGTGGAGCCAAGCGAGATGACCTGAAAGCCTTCTACGAGGATATTTTCTGGTCGCTGCTCAATACCAACGAGTTCATCTTGAATCACTAAGATTTACTCGATTTCCTCGATCCCCTCTCATTGAGCCTTGGCTTGATTCTGTCGCCCTCTTGTCAATCCCAAATCAATAAGTTCTCTCAGTTTGCCTTGAGCCTATTTGGTCATTGCCGTTATAATTACGGAATTATTTTGCTCTCTCCGATCCTGTTCTTAACCTGAGATGTCTACCTTTATACCTCGCACACTTTCGCCTCAGTTCGAGGAACTTCCTCTCATGGATGATGAGAAATCCTTGCTACGCGGTTGTCTGGAAACTCCGTGGGATAAGGCACCATTTTTGGTCTATGCCGATTGGATTGAGGAACACAACGAAACGGAAAGAGCCAACTACCTTCGTAGCGCGCTGGAAACCGAGAAGATCAAAAAAATCACCCAAATCCCAAACCCTGTTTTGGATTGGTTCGCACGGTTTATTCCGAGACCACACTCATCGTGGCTTTTTTTTCGTGGTTTCCCTTCGCATTTTAAGATCAAACATTTAGCTAGCCGGGACCTTAATTCTTTATCGGGTCGTTGGCACACGCTCCCTTGGGATTGGTGTTTCTCATTTCGTGCCACACATCGCCTGCATGCCGAGACGGTGGTCCAAATGGTAAATCATCCTCGGATGTTGAATTTGACTCGCTTCGAGGCCACGAGGCATTTTGATTCGGATCAACTTCGAGCTTTTGCGAGAAGCCCCTTTTTTAACAACCTGACCCGATTGGACCTTTCGGAAAATCGCTTCTCGGTAGACACATTGGCTGCGATTTTGAACAACCCCACATTGATAAACCTGACTCATCTTTCGTTAAACGCTTGTTTCTTGGTACGGGATCATGCTCTGCTTTTGCCTTCGACTTCTTGTTGGAAGGGGCTGGAGGCCTTGTCCCTTTGTCATAATCATCTTGATAGTTCTGCGATTTATCATCTGGCGACTCATTCCCAAGCTGGGAATTTGCGGATTCTTGACTTGACCGGAAATAACGTCACGGAGGTAGGTGCCTTGATGTTGAGCACCAATCCTTTCTTTTCTCAATTACAATCTCTGGATTTGAGCATGACCAATATCTCACCTGAAGGGCTGATTGCTTTGGCCAACAGTCCCAACCTCAGCCAGTTGACCCACTTAAACATCTCCTTTAATCCAATTAACAATCAAGTTCTCATCGCGTTGTCAGAAAGTCCCTACCTCGGTCAGTTGAAATATCTGAATGTTCATACCACCACGGGAAGTTTAGAAAAAGGGGCCGTGGCTTTAGCTCATAGCTCGCAATTGAAAAATCTGAGGAAATTGGAAATCAATCGTCGGCTCATTGGTAGAAAAGGGCGGGAGGCCCTGATCCAGAAGAAACTTCTTCGCCGGTCGAAACGCGATCCCGAATGATTGGTGGGTTGGGTACTTATAAGTAAGTGGGTTGAGTTAAATGCCGAGTCCTGAAAAAATGTTCTCGGATTTATCTAAATATCGTAGTACAAGTGGAACTCATAGGGATGCGGGCGGATTCTCACGGCCTCGGCCTCATGAGTTCGTTTGTAGCGGCACCAAGTTTCAATCACATCGGGGGTGAAGACGTCCCCTTGTAATAAAAATTCGTGCTTTCGTTCCAGATGATCCAGAGCCTCTTCCAACGAGATGGGAGTACTAGGAACTTTGGCGAGTTCTTCGGCCCCCAGATCATAAATATCTTTATCCAAGGGATCACCTGGATGAATCTTGTTCTTGATGCCATCCACCATCGCCATGACCATTCCCGCAAAGGTCAAATAGGGATTGGCCGAAGCATCGGGTAGGCGATACTCAATCCGTTTCGATTCCGGCCGAGGCTTCGCAACAGGAATCCGTATGGCCGCCGAGCGATTTCGTTGACTGTAGGCGAGGTTAATCGGCGAATCAAAGCCCGGAACCAATCGCTTGTAGCTATTGGTGGTGGGATTCGTAAAGGCACATAGAGCGGGGGCATGGCGTAACAATCCCCCGATCGCGTACAAAGCTAACTCCGAAAGACCCGAGTAGCGGGGACCACTTGGCGAACGAGACCCCGCAAAAAGATTTTCGCCCCCTTTCCACAGAGAGACATTCAGGTTCATGGCGCTGCCGTGATCGTTAAAAATCGGTTTCGGCATAAAGGTGGCGGTTTTTCCGTGCATCCGAGCCACATTTTTAACGATGTATTTGTACTTCAGCACATTATCTGCCATGCTAACCAATTCTTCATGACGAATTTGCACCACGCCTTGGCCACCCGTTGCGGCTTCGTGCCGATGCGACTCCACTTTGAGACCGCAGGCGACCATATGCCGCATCATCTCGCTGCGTAAATCGTGAGAGGCATCCGAAGGGGGGCAAGGAAAATAGCCTTCGGTGTAGCGG
>CAZFDX010000524.1:0-2109 GCA_964518325.1 uncultured Alcaligenaceae bacterium
GCGAACCTACTGATCGGCGATGGTTCGCTGAGTCTCCGTCAGGGTGCGATCACGGCTTGGCCTTCAATCACCCCTGAGAGTGGCTGGCTTCCCTTTGCCGAAGCAATCGCGGCATATGGAGGATTCAGTCTGGATACTCCATTTAATGACTTGTCACCGGAGCACCAGCGATTGATCCTGAACGGCACAGGGGATGTTTGGCTAACCCTCGCAGTTCACCAGGACCAACCGCCCCCCGCGAAACGGTCGCGTTCCAGCAAATCCGTTTCCACTCAACCGAAGCCAACGGCCCGATTCCAGTACAAGGGTCTTTTCCCGGCCGTCGATGAAGCCTCGCGAGTGAGCTTTGTTTATCGCCAACGCCTGGACCACCTCGTCGACGAAGTCCCCTGTACGACGTGTCACGGTTCGCGTCTTCGCAGCGATGCGGCGGCAACACGATTTCAGGGCGATACCCTTGGCGATGCTTGCAATCGTTCCTTGGGGGACATACATGCACGATTCACAAAGCTTCAATTAACAGCACGGGACCAGCAAATCGCGGGAGAAGTGATTCGCGAGATCCAATCCCGATTGAAGTTTCTCGTCGATGTCGGACTCGACTATCTGAACCTGGGACGTTCGGGACCGACACTCTCAGGTGGTGAAGCTCAGCGGATCCGATTGGCCTCTCAAATTGGGAGTGGTCTAACCGGCGTGCTGTATGTCCTGGACGAGCCGACCATCGGACTTCACCCGCGGGATAATGAACGGCTGCTGACGGCGCTGCAGCGCTTGCGCGACCTGGGGAATACATTGGTCCTGGTCGAGCACGATCGAGAGGTGATCGCGGCCGCGGACTATCTCCTCGACTTTGGCCCAGGTGCCGGCGATCATGGTGGGGAGATCACGGCGTGCGGCCCACCACGGCAGATCCTGAAGTCGAGATCCTCACTAACAGGGCAGTATCTGAGTGGTCGATGTGCGATTCCCATCCCAACGAATCGCCGCATCGTTTCTGAGCCGTTTTCGTCGACTCGTCCTACCGCCGAGGAGGTCCGCGCTCGATCGCCCCATGAGGCGATCCTCCATGTCATCGGGGCACGACAACACAACTTGCGGAATATCGATGTCGCATTTCCACTGGGAGCATTGATCGCTGTCACGGGCGTCAGCGGTTCCGGGAAGTCGTCGCTGATCCAGGAGGTTCTGTACAACACCGTAGCCCGACGTCTCACTCGTAGCCGAACCAGCGGTGCGGCTCACGACGACATTCACGGTTTGGAGAACATCGACAAAATCATCCGCGTCGATCAAGACCCGATCGGTAACTCTCCCTCCTCCAATCCGGCGACCTACACGGGCGTGTTCGACCTCATCCGGGAGCTCTTCTCGCGACTTCCCGAGTCCAAGGTCCGCGGCTATCATCCCCGACGATTCAGTTTCAATCAGAAAGGTGGCCGTTGCGAAGCGTGTGAGGGCATGGGGCAAAAGAAAATCGAGATGCACTTCCTACCAGACGTTTGGGTGGAATGCGAGACCTGCCGGGGAACACGCTACACACCCGAGACGTTGGCCGTCCTGTACCGGGGCAAGTCGATTGCGGACGTCCTCACGATGCGCATTTCCGAAGCCTTGGAACTCTTTGGCAACATCCCCAAGATTCGAGTCATTCTTCAGACTCTCGTCGATGTCGGTCTGGGATACATGGCACTGGGTCAGCCCGCGCCGACCATGAGCGGCGGCGAGGCCCAACGAGTGAAACTCGCGGCAGAACTCGCACGGCCAAGTACGGGACGCACGCTCTATTTGTTGGATGAACCAACCACAGGTCTACACTTCGATGATGTTAAAAAACTCCTGGAGGTCCTGCATCGGCTTTTGGATCTCGGCAACCCGGTGATCGTAGTCGCGCATAACCTGGATGTGTTCAAGACAGCCGACTGGATCATCGATACCGTTCCCGATGCGGGCCGAGGTGGCGGTCGGATTGTATCTCAGGGACCACCCGACCAAGTTGTGGAACAATCCCGTCTCCCGGGTTGCGTCTCACACACGGCCGGTAGCTTTGAACCGGTTCGCCGCCAGGGTCCGCTGGCGTTTCGCGCAAATATGAACCCCCCCGGGGCG
>CAZFDX010000525.1:0-6325 GCA_964518325.1 uncultured Alcaligenaceae bacterium
TCGGTGTTGCGAGCATATGCTGTTGGATTAGTGTTTGCGAATGACCTCGAAAAGGCCGAACAGTGGGCGGTGGAACATTCCAAGTTAACACATCGAGACCCAATTGCTTTGGGATCGGGTGCCGCCATGGCAATCGGGATGGCCTGGATTCGTCAGAAAAAAGAAGTCGATTTTGTGGTCTCCGAAATGGTGGCAGCTGCCTGTCGCTATTGTGCCAAGACGGCCGCGATGATCGCCACGGCCATCCATGAAGCGCGGACGGGGGTTTCCCCTCGTGTGACACTCACGCGGCTTGAAGGTTGGGCCGCTCATGAAGCGATCGCCGCAGCGGTCTATATTTTTTGTCGCCACCCCAACGATCCCGTTCGTGCCATTCTTGAAGCCGCCAATTCACCCGGTGATAGCGATAGCATCGCCACGCTCGTGGGTGCGATGGTCGGTTGTCGCTGTGGGTTTGCCAGTCTCCCCGAGCAATGGGTGACCGATCTCGAACGAACAGATGAACTGCAAGAATTGGCCAAGCAAATTCCCGCTTAGAACGAGTCTGAGGAAGCTGAGGAAGGTCAGCAGTGACTTTCTCCACGGGTGTTCTTTTTATCCGGATGCTCCGAGTGAGTTTCTGGGCGATCTAGACCTCTTGAGCTTGGTCTAATTGTTCAAGGTGGCGACGCGATAAATGAAATAGGCCGCGAGACCAAGACCAAATAATAGAATCGCCTCGATGATGATCCGTGTAACATGATGATTTTTCGCCGGATTGATCGATTGATTGACGGGGGGCATCGCTGCTGATTCCCGTGGGGGGTTTTCCAAACGGGTTGGATTGGGTCGATTCGGCTCATTCAATGGTTCGGAAGGTCTGCGTCCGGGTAGGGCAAATTGTTGCGGGCTGGGAACCGTCGTGGTAGGCCGAGGAGCTGTCTGCACCGTATCGCCAAGTTTGGCGGTTTCCGTCGTGGGTCGAGTGGGATTCGGAACCGGTGGAAGAACAGCCGAACCCAAAGGAGATTGGGCCGGAGGTTGCTCAAAAAACGGTGGGGTCATCGATGCCGAAGAACCACTTGGTTTGGGCATGGAGGTTTGGCTGCCACCGCCCGCCCCCTCGACCTTGGTCATAGCGGGGATGACCATCCGACCGGAGCGCTGTAATAATTCGGCCCGAAGAATCGCCGAGTCTTGTCGAAAACTTCCCGACATCGAACCAGACATTCCTCCCATAGCTCCCCCTTCCCGAGCCGCCGGACTGAGCAGGGGCATTTCATCTTCAGGGGGGGGGCCAATCGGAGTTTGGACCAAAGGCAACAGCGCTTCGTAAAGTTCTGCAGGAGATTGGAAGCGTGCATTCAAATCCTTGGCCATCATCTTTTCAAGAATGGCTGCTAATTCCGGAGACACATCGGGGCGCAGGGTGCGAATCGGAACCGGATTCTTGGTTTGATGGGCAATGAGTTTTTGTGAGATGGTTCCATCGGGGAAAGGGGGATGCCCCGCGAGAAGGAAATACAGGGTCGCCCCCAGCGAATAAATATCGGCCCGAACATCCACATCGTGGCTATTCACCGTTTGTTCCGGTGCCACATAGTCAGCCGTGCCAAGAACCGATTTTTCATCGTATTTCTTGGTGAGCATGTCATCATCACTGTGATAAAAACGGGCCAACCCCATATCGAGAATTTTGGCGATCCCATAGCGATCGATCAAAATGTTACCGGGTTTAATATCACGGTGAACGACCCCGACGCGAACCGCATGATCCAGCCCCTGAGCCGATTGCCAAATGTAATGGGCCGCACGGGTCGGGTCCATGGGACCTTTCTTTTTGACGATCTCCAATAGGCTGGACCCATCAACATATTCCATAACCAAGAAATGGAGATTGCCATCTTGGTCTATATCGTGTGTGCGGACAATGTTGGGATGATCTAAAGCAGCTGCGGCCCGAGCTTCCCGATAGAATCGCCCCAAGGCGGCGGGTTCTTCGGCCTTCGCAGGGGGCAACACCTTGATGGCCACCCGTCGGCGCATGTACATATGTTCGCAAAGAAAGACTTGCCCCATCCCGCCGAAGCCGATCCGTTCGAGCAGTTTATATTTCCCGATCGTAAAGCCACGCCATTTGCCCAGCATGAATTGCTCGGCTTGGAAATAGGTCAAAAGCCCATCCCGAACCATAGCCCCTGCTAACTTTCGAGTATCCGAAGGGACCGCTCCGCTTTGTCGGAGTTTTTCTAGATAGGCTTCAAGTCGGGGTTCTTCGATCATCCCGCTTTTGCGGATGAGTTTCAACAGATCGTCTGGAGTTGCAGGAGCAGGCATCGCACTTGGCCCACGAAGAAAGAACACTCGGCCAGTCCCCACCAGACCAGCACGTTTCATCAACGATAATATAAAATAGATTTCTGGGGAAGAGGAATGATTTTTCATCCGTGGGCGTAGATTTCCAGAACTTAGGTGTTGTTATCCGACTTAGTTTCTGGTTAGCCTTGACTTTTTGAGGACTATTGACAAATCACCCAATCTACCCCGTTCGTCCATTTTCGCTTAACGAAGGATTGTAACTATCCTACACAGCCAGACAAGTTCAGCAAGTGGAGAATACTCTCCCCCGTAGAAGGTGGTGCGATTATTCTTCATAATCTCATATATCCAATAGCCTCACGATTCTCTTCGTTCATAGAGGTTACCGGGGAGCCGACGAATCAGCTTTTTCATTTCCAACATCATGAGATGGCTGGTCAATTGATTGATGGGAATTTCCAACTCGCGGCTTATGAGGTCGGCATGTTTGGCTTCCGTGAGAAATTGCCAAATCTTTAGGAGGTCCGGCGTCAGTCCGACCGGTTCGGATAGCTTCGAAGAAGAAATCGGCTTTTGAGATGCCGCTTCGGCGGGAGATTCCCCCGAAGAAGGAGTATCGGGAAAGAGTTCCTGTTGAGTGAGACGAGCCGGCGTCTCGGGCATGGGAATGCCTTGGAGGTCTTCGAGCAGATCGTTCACATCGCGAATCAATCGGGCACCTTCTCGAATGATGCGAAGGCATCCCCCGCTATGGTAGCTGTCGGCATTTCCGGGCACGGCAAAGACTTCTCGCCCTTGCTCAAGGGCATGTTTGACCGTAATCAACGCCCCGCTTGTTTCGTTAGCCTCGATCACAACGGTGGCTCGGCTTAACCCCGAGATAATCCGATTCCGTCTGTGAAAGGTTCCTTTCATTGGGGCTTGTTTCAAGGGCGATTCTGAAATCAAACAGCCCGAAGCACAAACGTCTTCCCCCAGTTGTTTATGTTCCGGAGGATAAATACTCGCCAGCCCATTTGCTAAAACCCCAATGGTTTTCCCACCCGCTTCAAGGGCACCGCGATGAGCTGCGGCATCGATCCCTAAGGCTAACCCCGAAACCACCAGCCAGCCTGCCCGTGCCAATCCCGAGGCAATTTTCTCGGCCATCCTTTTCCCGTAAGAGGTACAATTCCGCGACCCCACAATCCCCACGGCATTGCTGTTGAAGGTTTCTAATTCCCCCTTTTTGTAGAGCAGATGAGGCGGATTGGGGATCGTTCTGAGTGCAGGAGGATAAGCCGGTTCGCCGAGCATCAATAACTTGACACCGAGTTGTTCCGCCAGACGAATTTCCTCATCGGGTTCGGTGGACGACAAGGCCCGTGCAAAGGCTTGGGCGGTTTTTTCTAGAAGATGGGGGATCGAAAGTAGCTCGGCTTCTTGGGCCTGAAGGGCTTTCTCGTAGGAACCAAAACGATCGAAAAGTGCTTGCGTCAGACGGGGACCGATGCCCGGAATCAACGAAAGGGCGACTAAAGATCGAAGTTCCGAGTGCATGGTAAGTGCATGGTGAATGAATGAAAGAGAAAGGTGACCGAAAAAATTAAGCGTTTTGCGTCACGGGTTTAGCAGGATTCGCGCCACCACCGGTCAAGGGGCTATGCGGACGACCTTCCCCGAGCATCAGCAGCAACGGGCTAGCGATGTAGATCGAGGAGTAGGTACCGACAATCACCCCGACGACCATCACGAAGGCAAACAGGTGAACCCCTTCTCCCCCGAAGGCATAAAGCACGAACACAACCAAGAAGGTGGTTAACGAAGCGAGAATCGTCCGCGACAAGGTCTGATTCACGCTTTGGTTAATCATCTCGGGGGTGAGGATTTCCGCCTTACCACGGACTTCCTTAATTCGATCGAACACCACGATGGTATCGTTGACCGAGTAACCCACCAAAGTCAACAACGCGGCCACGGCAGGAAGGTCGATCTTGAAATCTTTCAGTCCCAACCAAGGGCCGAGGATGGGAACATCGTACAAGTAATGGCAAACGGCGATCGCTCCGAGTGTGAAGCACAGGTCGTGAATGAGGCACACCACCGCCGCGGCCCCGAAGGTCCAGTTCCCGAAACGGAACCACAGATACAACAGGATGGCCATCCAGCTTGCCAAAATGGCCCAGAAGGCACGGTTCCGAGTTTCGCTGGCCAAAGTCCCGTCGAAGGTTTCTAAGCGTTCTGCTTGAGGGGTGGCACTAAAGTTATTACTGGTCTGTTTCAGGACGAGGTCCACTGCGTTATCTGCAACGTAGGGGGCATTCTCGGAGTTTTTGTTGATGAATAAGTCGAGCTGGCTGTAGCGACCATCTTGGTCTGGTTCAACATCTTGAGGTCGAACCAGACTGAAGGCATCGGCTGCCACCACATCGTTACTGAGGACTTGACGGAACTCTCGTTCGAGAACCGTTCGTGCCGTGGAAAGGCTGGCGGGCGGATCGAACTTCAGCACCCACTTATTCGGGAGTTTCTCGTAGGTCATTTTGGTGCTTACGAGTTGATCGCCGAACAAAGCCGTAATCATCGCACGAACTAGTTCGGGTTCGCGTTCTGTGGTCCGGATCGTGAAATACCGGCTTGTGGTACTGAGGTTATCGCCACGGAATTCCTGTTCGACGGACCAATCCACCAGTTTCGAGGCCCGCCGTTTGATCTCCTCTTCACGGGCTTGCTTGGTTCCTCCTGCGGGGACGTTGGCAAGGCTCACCGTGATGGGGTTCATGTTCGCATAAGTCAGGACGAATTCGTTTTGCTTTTCGCCGACCTCTTCAACACTCTTGAGGTCTAACTTCTGAGCTTGAGATTCGTCGCTGAGTTTCTTTCGCAATTCATCGATGGTCACAGCTTCTTTCAGTTGTCCACCGTAAACCGTACCACCGATGAAGTCGACGTTCAACCCGCTACGGCCCCGAGCTAAGAACAGGGCCAAGCCCATCAGAGTGATGATTCCCGTAAGGGCAAACATTTGATTGCGAATCTTCATGAAGTTGATATTGGGGCGGCTAAACAGTCGCAGCATTCGCAATTCTTTCAACCAACCTTTGGCTTGCCAGTACTCGAAGATCAAACGAGTCATGTACAAGGAGGTGAACAGCGAGATCACTAACCCAACGGTCAGAGAAACCCCGAAGCCTTTCAATTGGTCATTACCCACTGCATAAAGCACAATGGCAGTGAAGATACTAGAAAGGTGGGTATCGATAATCGTCGGTAAAGCTCGATCGTAGCCGTTACGAAGTGCCGTGATGAGGTTTTGGCCTCGGTCACGCTCTTCACGAAGTCGTTCATAAATCAGCACGTTGGCATCAACCGCCATCCCCAAGGTCAACACAATCCCCGCTAATCCGGGCAGGGTGAAGGTCGCATTCACACCGACCATAAAGCCGATGGTGAGGATCAGGTTGGCGAACAAGGCAATCGTCGCCACTAGACCTGCGAAGCGATAGTAGAAGCACATAAAGGCCAGCACGGCGAAGAAAGCCAGAGCAATCGCAATGGTTCCGCTACGGATGGTATCGGCCCCGAGGGTCGGCCCGATGGTGTTTTCGCTCACCGGTTGGGGTTTCAAAGTGGCTGGTAAAGCACCCGATCGCAACAGGTTCACGAACTGATCCACATCTCGTTGCGTGAAGCCCCCTGTGATAATCCCCGAACCGCCAATCCGGCTGTTCACCGTGGGATGCGAGATCAATCGGCCATCAAGCAGGATGGCTAATTGACGACGGAAACCATCGCTCGAGGGGGTATTTCGACCGGTCACGATGCTGAATTGATCGGCCCCGCGACGATTGAATGAAAAACCTACGGCCGGCGAGCCACCATCCCCTTGTGAAGGATAGGCGTCTACACTGATCGCTCCGCCAACCTTGACGGAATCTTCCGGCGAAACGCGAGTGAGAGCAAAGTATTCGTAGACCTTTTTCTCGTTCAATTGTTTGTCGGAACTTTCTGCTTTGCGGGAGTAAAAAACGCCGCCCCCAAAATTCAA
>CAZFDX010000526.1:0-6801 GCA_964518325.1 uncultured Alcaligenaceae bacterium
CCTCTCCCATGCACCCCTTCGCATTTCTCTCTCGGCTGTATCCTTTGTGTACCAGTTCCTTCGTTTCCCTATTCGGTCTCAAAATGATCGTGTCTTCCCCCACATCATCACAAGCCCCCACCGCATGATTCCCGTTCTCGTTGCTTGGACGTTCCCCTATTAAACCTTCCCTACCATAAACCAAATTAGGTATTTCCATAGCTTTTTGGATGATCTTGGCGAAACGATTGAACTGGTTCACAAAGGCTACAGCCGAGATAGTTATGCGAAAGGGTCCTTGGCAGCCGCGAAATTTCTGGCAGGGAAACCAGCCGGTACTTACACGATGCGGGATGTGCTGGGTTTATAAATGATTCGGCTTTATCGATATGCTGGTTTATCGGTGATGTGAGAACGAGGGCTTATCTCGTTTAGGGACGGTTGGCATTGATGGTGAGGATAATCAACGCACCGGCATCGGCACTATCCACGATGGCCTTATAGGTTTTGTCGGTTCGATACTTATCGTCGTTTTTGCAGGCCTCGCGGAGGACTTCGGCCAGCAGTTTGACCGTTGAAAACGGAGGCCAGAACGATGAGGTATACACGGTTTGAATCGCATCCAAGGTTCCGTTTCGTTGGAATTGGAAACGGAAGGTCACCTTAGCGGGGTCCCCATCCGAATCGGTGTACTTGAACTCGTAATCCAACGAAAAGCCCCCTGCCCCCACTTTGCTATCCACTTGTCGAATCGAATCGAGCCGCTTATTCGTGGGGTAAGCGACGTTCATAATGAATTTTTGGTTGTGCTCCACGAGCTTAGCGCCTGCCTTTGTGTCTTGGGCAAAGCTCTTGGGAACGACGAGCAGGCCGGCCAAGGCGACGAGAGAGAAAAGACGGATCATCATGGTGAAGACTCCTTTAGAGAGTTTTTTGATTTTGGACTGAGCGAAGTGCTTGCGTCCTTACACTCATTGCGAAACAGGGCCGCGGATTGGGAAAAGAATTTCTAGAAAATTGTGGAAAATGTTTTTTTGGTAAAAGGCACAAGGAAAATTTTTTGGCAGAAAGAGCCGAGCCAATCTCAATTTATTTCAGAAGAGAACACATTATCCCTTTTAACCCCCATCGTACTCATCGAGGGTTTATCGATCGACCATCGAATCATCAAACAACTCTCGACTTATTTCAAAGGCTTAGTTCAAAGAGATATTCCAAAAGTGACGACATCCTTCCTTTTGAACCTCATCGTACTGATTGATGGCTCGTCGATCGCGACTCCGGTTATTTCCGAAGAGAATACATCAGCGCTGCCGCAGCCAAACGAGCTGCATCATCGGGATGATACCCAAGACAAGCGGAAGATTTGTTCTTTTCTAATGCGCAGCCAATGTCGTATCGGGAATAAATTATCACCCAGCGACCGTCGATTTTTAGCCCCTCCAATTGAGGTTTAATCTCAACGAATTTATCGTTGGCAGAACCATCTTCTTTTTCGGTGCGACAACGAACCATACGGATCGCCTCACCAGTGAGTTTTTCAGAATAGAGCAAATCGTCTTCGGGAATGATCTCCAATTTCTTATCGGGATACAGTTTTTTAACCATGTCACGGAAGGCCTCATCGAATTCTTTCTTCCCACAACAGGCATCCGCAAAGAGCATCCCCCCCGTCTCGAAATGACTCCGAAGATTCTCTAATTCATTGGCATCCATGGTAAAGCGGGTGCGGCCATGCATGTACAAAAATTTGTAATCGAAAAGTTTGGGGCTATTCAAAGAGAGGTCTTGTTTATTCAGGGCAACGTCGAGTTTATATTTATCCCGCATGTAAGAGGCCAAGGAGCGAATCGCTCGCGGGGCCGGTTGCCAGTCGCCCCCATCGTGTTTGACCTGAGCCAACTCAATACTAAACCGAACCACCGTCGTGAGATCGTCCCCTGTATCAATCAGTTTGGGCTTTTTCAATTTCGGTTGCGGGGGTTCCAGACCGGTTGCATAGGCAACAATGTTCCCTGCAAGTTGGAAGGCAAGACGAGGCCGATTGGTTTCATCAACCACGTCGTTCGGTTTGGGAATAAACCGCGCTTCTTCCCAATAACCTGCCAAAGGGGTTTGAATCAAAACGGCAACGGTTTTACAACCCCGTTCCAACGATAAAATTTTCTTATCGAGAGGAACTTGATCTCCCTGAAAGATCGAGGCCGGAATCAATTTATGAGCAGACCAAATGGCATGTTTCGGGTCCAACGGAAGAAGCAGGCCATCATCTCCAAAACATTCTTTATCTCGTAATAATTTCTGGAACCCTTTACTAAACTCGGGACTCCCACAACAGGCCTCGGCCAGAATAAATCCTCCCTCATCGACATATCGCCTCAGGAGTTTTTTTTGTGCTGCCGTGAGATTGGGGGCCTCGTGTCCTGTGATGTACAGAATGGGGGACTGCAACAGATTCTCTAATTCCTCTTTGAATTTCTTTTCGTCAGAAAGGTCACTCAAACGGGGATCAAATGCCTGCCATGTCAGGGGCATCTTCTTAAATAATTCCCGCGAACAATAATCGACAATGTGGCGAGCATCGCTGTGCTTGCGGTTCCAACCCAAATTGGCGCCTGGTTTATCCTCCAATCGATCCCATGCAAATTTGCTAATCAAAATGGGCATACGGCCCTTAGCAAGAAACAACAGAGCAAAAGCCGTCGAGGTTTGCGGAAGCGTGTCTAGCCCTTCCTTCATTTCCCATTGGCCCCCTGGCTTTTGATTCAAATCGGAATTGACCCGTTTGCCCTCCGCATTGTAACCGACAAGGAGTTCACACCCTTCCCGATACCAATCATGCTCGCCAATGAAACGCCGCCCCGAGAGCCGACCCACTCGTTCAATTCCATAGACGTTGTAAAAAGTATGAGGGGTATTCCGAAACACAAAATTGGCCGCTAACCAACGAAGGCCCCGAGCGAGCGCATCATCATCGGGATAGAAACCGCATTTCTTGGCGATGCCCGTTTTTTCATCTAATTCTTGAACGTTGTCGGTTAGTTCCATGGCAGCGATCAACAACCCACAGACCCCCGCACAGGTCATCGTATGGGTGGCATCGCCTTCGCGACCGTAAGCCCAGCCAGCAAGTTTTTGGTTAGCCCCTTGTGTGCGGACGTAATGTTCTCGAATGGCCTCCCAAACTTTGGTATCGATTTTGGCCCCTGCCATTTTCCCTGCATACAAACCCAAGATGGCATACTGCGAATTCGAGCCGTCGCCATGACGGGTTTCCACTCCGCTCGTGTAGGTCC
Source organism: uncultured Alcaligenaceae bacterium (assembly GCA_964518325.1). Classification (GTDB taxonomy): domain Bacteria; phylum Planctomycetota; class Planctomycetia; order Gemmatales; family Gemmataceae; genus SKW135. The sequence goes on from CAZFDX010000526.1 coordinate 3,276, forward strand.
AGCCTTCAAGTCGCCCGCCTGCCCCGAGTTTTCCTTTCGTCGTGACGGCAGCGTTAATCAGCCAATCGACATTTTTTTGAATTTGGTTCAGGTCTTTCGGATCATTCAACTCGGCTAAAACCATCGTCTGCAAGGAAACCACATACACATGTTGAGGGGCAATCCCGCGAATATAGGGTAACGCTCGCTTAATCACAGGGTCATTGGCCGGCACCCCCGCAGTCAATAACGCCAAGGTGACCAAACAGGTATTTCCACCCGGTTGTAAGGCAGCGATATTCGAATTTTCCCAATTCCAGCGACCATTCCCTTGATCCCGCTGCATCGATTTGAGATACTCCACCCCTTTATCAATCGATTTTCGGACTCGATCGGCTAATTGATCCTCTGCTTGAATTTTTGAAGGTGCCCCCAATGTGATGAACAAAAGGCACAAAGAACCCGATAACAAAGTTCGCATAGCAAGCTCCTAACTCTTATGATAATTGTGGGCGTTTCTTTGTCGAAACTCAAGACATTTTTCGAGATTCCCATGAACAACGTCACGGCCGTGATCCTCGCTGGGGGTAAAGGAACCCGTTTAGAACCGCTGACAAGGCAACGCGCTAAGCCGGCCGTTCCCTTCGGGGGGATTTATCGAATTATCGATTTCACCTTGTCGAATTGTCTCAACAGCGGTTTGAGAAGGGTTTTTGTCCTTACCCAATATAAAGCCCGTAGCCTCGATAAGCATGTCCGCCGAGGGTGGAATTTTTTAGCCACGGAACTCGGTGAGGGAATCGAAGTTCTTCCCCCGCAACAACGCACAAACGATTATTGGTATCGAGGCACGGCCGATGCCATTTATCAAAACATTTACTCGTTAGAGGCTGAATCTCGCGATTACACCTTGATTCTGGCGGGGGATCACATTTATAAGATGGATTACTCCGAAATGGTCAAATATCACATCGAGAAAAAGGCAAGCCTGACGGTGGGATGTATTCCTATCCCCCTCGAAGAATGCGATCAATTCGGCGTGATGAGCATCGATTCCGACTATAAAATCACCTCGTTTCTCGAAAAGCCTAAGACTGCTAGCCCCATGCCAGGTGCCACCGATCGTTGTCTTGGCTCGATGGGGATTTATGTTTTCAATACCGATCTCATGTTCGATCTTCTGTTAGAGGATGGAAACGATCCGGACTCTTCCCACGATTTTGGGAAAGACATTATCCCCAAAATGATTGCCCAGCAATCGGCTGTGTATGCCTACCCGTTTCGCGATCGCAATAGTTCGGAAAGCCCACACGCCCCTTATTGGCGAGATGTCGGTACACTCGATGCCTATTATCAAGCCAATCTCGATTTGATTGAAGCGCTACCGGTGTTGAACCTCTATGATGAAACTTGGCCCATTCGGACTTTGCACGATCAATGGCCCCCCCCCAAGTTTGTTCATGATGGGGTGGGCCGTCCGGGAGAAGCTCGTCGGGGAGAAGCCATCGAGAGCATCATTAGCCCCGGTTGCATCATCTCCGGAGGTCATGTCAGTCGGAGCATCCTGTCACCGAATGTTCGGGTGAACTCGTATGCGGTGGTCGAGGAATCGATTCTTTTTGAAGGGGTTCGAGTCGGTCGAAACTGCCGCATCAAACGTGCCATCATCGATAAAAATGTTGACATCCCACCGGAAACCGTCATCGGTCATGATCTTGAAGCGGATCGTCTCCGAGGATTTACCATTTCCGAGAAAGGGGTTGTTGTGATTCCCAAGGGAGAACCCCGCGAGACCTTCACGGGACACCCCCGTTAGCAGGTCCAAGCAAGGCTTGAAAAGGTTTGGGCAACTGCGTCCTTCCCGCCAGACCTTCACGGGACCACCCCAATCGCGGGGGGACAAATCAAAATCTTTCCCCGTTTCTGGCGAGAAAATTCTCGGTTGTCGTGCCCCTTTTGGATTGTTCCCTAAAATACCTATGTATTTCAAACCTAACATCCAAAGGAGTTTTTAACATGCGGATGTTCTACGTTGCTGCCATTTTGGCTTTAGGAGTAAGTTCAGTGCAAGCGGCAAACCCCGTGGTCATTATCGAGACCAGTTTAGGAAACATTAAAATCGAACTGTTCGAGAAAGAACGTCCCGAGACGGTGAAAAACTTTCTCAAATATGTTGAGGATAAACATTACGATGGACTCATTTTCCATCGGGTGATCGACGGTTTCATGATTCAAGGTGGTGGATACGATAGCAAACAAGAGCAACGAAAAACTCGCGACCCCATCAAAAATGAATCGGATGACAAAGTCCCCAACAAACGGGGTTACATTGCCATGGCTCGGACGAATGACTTAAATTCCGCCACCAGCCAGTTCTATATCAACGTCAAGGATAACGATTTCCTTGATGAGAATAAATACTGCGCTTTCGGTAAGGTCATTGATGGCATGAGCGTGGTGGACAAAATCAAAGAGGTCAAAACCGGTCGTGTGGGAATGTTTAGCAAAGACTGCCCTCTTGAAACCGTTTTGATTAAATCGATCCGAAAAGTGGATTAAGATAATCCGACTTTACTCAATTTAACAATCCTATCGACTGAAATCCTTTTGGTTGAACCAACATGTTGTTAAATTATTCGGATTCTACCCTGTTTATTGCAAGGATTGATTTTACTCATTTCATTTGTTGGCGCGGAACTATCTAGAATAGGTTCCGTACCTATTTTCTCAATTTCACGAATTACCCAGATTCTCCGATCTTTCAGAGTCATTGAACTTGAATTAGTTAGCGAGTCGGGCTTGGTTTATGGCAAAGATTATCCCAAGTTACATTTAATTGGTTGGGATAAATTGACCCTAAGATACAGATTCAACTTACCTCACCTAATGTGCCGATAGAAATCAAGATGAGGGTTGTTCTATGCGTTCGTCGTTTCTTACCGTTGCGTTAATCACAATTCTTTGTGGTTGCGCTCCGCTCGATAAGTCACGAGACAAACGTGATAACAGCGACCGCTTCTTGGATCGGAGTTCCCCTCGAAGCACCAGCAACCCGAGTACTCGCCCCTTCTGGAATGATTTTAACGAGACAGGCCGGAGCAAGGATCGCCCCAAGGAGTCGGACTCGGTTTTAGCAGGCCGCATTGTCGATCCCTTGGACCCCGATCGAGATTATTCTCGGGCACAGATTGTTATCAAGCCCTCGGATGGTTCCAGTAAAGACGAAGAGTTTATCGAGACAGATTCCAATGGTTCTTTTCGGATCACAGGATTAAACCCGAAGAAATCTTATTGGTTGGATGTGGTATTCATTCGCGATGGAAAAACCTACGGCGGCTCGGTCACGACTCGGCCTCCTTCGACCAATATAGTGATTAACATTTCCGAAGATCAGGTCAGTTCGGTAACCCCACGTCCTCGACCGGGCTTAGGTGAGAGTGGCCCGTTTGCAGCACCGAAACATAGTGCCGATCCTCCCAAAAGCCCTCCTTCGACAGAGAAGGGTTTCGAGCCGGGGACTTCCCCACCGAAGAGAGATGACCTTCCC
>CAZFDX010000527.1:0-2593 GCA_964518325.1 uncultured Alcaligenaceae bacterium
CCCATGCCCATTCCCATTCCCATGCCCATTCCCATGCCTTTGGCATCACGGGCTTCGCCTTTGGGTTTATTGGTATCGTCTTTGATTTCGCCGGCATTTTCTTTGCCTTTGCCAGCATTTCGAGCTTCGCCGGCAGTGTTCTTGTCGCCGGGCTTACCTACTTTGGCATTGGGATCAAATTTGCCGAGGAGGTCGCGGGTTTTATCGGCGGTTTCGCGTTGCTCTTTGGCGAGGTTATTGGGGTCACCTTTACCCGTTTCGGTTCGGTTTTGAATGATAGCGATTTCGCGATCAATTTCTTTGACCTTATCAAGGAGTTCTTTGAGGGTTCGTTGCTCTTCCCGCAGGGCAGCCAAGCTATCGTCTTCGATGATGAGTTTGAGAATATCTCGAAGGACTTTCACGAGATCGTCGTTTTGGCCGGCTGCCTGATTGAGATCGTTGATCGACAGATTTTCGCTCTTGGAGAAGATGCGAACGAGGGCAGCAAATTTGTTATCGACCCCTTCTTTATCCGCGAGTTCGATGGCCTTCAGAAGGCTTTTTGCCTTCGTTTGGTCTTCAATCCGATCGGATTTCGCCAATTTCTGAGCTAAAGTCAGAAGGTTGCGCGACAGTTGTTTGAACTGTTGCTCGGATTGTTGCTGACGGGCAAGAATATCTTTCAGGGCGGTATCCGAATTGGCCGGTACCGGACCTGTGGGATTGCTGGGTTTAACCACGGGGTCTGCAGCCATGTTGAGACCGACGGCCAAAACGGCAGCGCCGATCGAAAAGGTCGGCCAGTGTCGGCGGAAGAGCATATCTTTCTCCTCTTTCACAATAAGTTGCACTTTCTATCGAAGGCAACGGGTCAATTCTTGATCTCTTATGACATATTTTAATGCCATGACTCTTACCAATAAGACGAGACGTTCATGGAATCCAAACGAAAACGAGGTGATTTGCCCTGATTTTGACAATCCCGATACAATCGCTTTCGGATCAAACTCTCATTTTGCTCTCATGAATCGTCCTGAAATCCCGAAATCATAAGGATTTAGGCCAGTATAAACCTTATGTCTCAAAAGGCAATGGGCAAGGGATCCGTGTAACCAAAGCGTAACAACCCAGCCCCCTCGTGAGGGAGGGCGATTTTCTCCCCAAATGGTCTTTTCAACAGGTGAGTTTCAGGGGTGGTGCGTGAATTTCTCGGACGGTTTCCACAAGGTTAGTACTACTCAGGAACCAGCCTTACTCCCCAAATGGTCTTTTCAGTGGTGCCATCGAGTCGGATGAATAGCCTGTTCGTGGAACGATAACAACATCCTTATCTCCCCAAAAGGTCTTTTCAGCAGGTGAGTTTGAAGGGTTTATGAAGGATTCTAGTGGTTGTTTAATTTTTGGTTCTTGAACAACCACCTTGGTCGAAAATTGATATTTTTCAGACTTCCCCATTTCTAGGAGGTTTGATAACTTAATTTTAATTATTATTCCACGGTCTACCCGTTTTGGGTAGATGTGGAAGTCTCTCCATTCCACATACCTCAATCCTTTAGAGGAGGTGCCTGATGAGTCATTATCGTAAAAGGCATGGTTTTACCCTCATTGAACTACTGGTGGTGATAGCGATCATTGCTATCCTCATTGGACTGCTCCTTCCCGCAGTTCAAAAGGTACGGGAAGCCGCCAACAAAACGCAATGCTCGAACAACCTGAAACAAATTGGAATTGCGATTCACAACTATCACGATTCGTTTCAGGTGATGATCCCCGCTTGGCTGTACGAACCGCCGGCACCGCCGACACGCCCGACGGCAACGGCAGTGGGCTGGGGATTCTTGTTGCTGCCGTACTTGGAAATGGACAACATTTTCAACTCGTACGATCAGAACCAAACCCTGTTCTTTGCGAACAACCAAAACTTGTGCTTGACACAAATCAAGGGTTACAAATGCCCCTCGACCCCGAACCGAGATCGTATTGTGGAATTACCAATTCCCCCCGGCGTTCTGCCAGGGCTTCCGGGAGGAACCTTCCGTGGTGGTCCCAGCGACTACTCGGCAACGACGGGTATTCGGAACTGGTGTATCTTCATGGGAAGCCCGTGTGATCCGCCCGATCATGGTGCCCGTTGGGGAGTTTTGCAACCTTGGTCGAACACCCCTGCTGTCGTATCCTCGCTTGGTGGCCGACAATGGACCCTGAGCACCATCACCGACGGGACCAGCAACACGATCATGATTTCCGAAGTGGCCGGCACCCCCGATGTTTACAACAAGGCCCGCCAACGGATTAGCCCCCTTCCGGGGGTCCCCTTACCGATCTTTGGCGTTTCTTATGGTGCAGGTTGGGCCAACCCCTACAACGGCGAAAACTGGCTTTCAGGCTCGCCGTTCGATGTCAACAATCCTCATGCCCCCCCAGGTTCCAGCGGCCCCTGTTTAATCAACTGCTCCAACTACAACCGTTGCGGCTTGTACAGCTTCCAAACGGCCGGGGTGGATGTCCTTTTTGCTGACTGGGCCGGTCGTTTCTTCCGCTGAAGCATGAGTACCCACCAATTAGCTTTTTCTATACCAGCCGCCGGTGGCGGACCACTTTCCCTTATCCA
>CAZFDX010000528.1:0-10832 GCA_964518325.1 uncultured Alcaligenaceae bacterium
CCCGTGCGGGGGGGCGTGCGGTAGTTTTTGCGATGGATTTTTACTCCCCTCAAGCCGTCACATAATCCTCTGTGGTAACCACTCAAGAATGCGGTCCCGCAATTGCTGCGGAATGCCCGCACAAAGCGGTAGCAACATGGGAAGGAAATTACCTTGCCAGTTCTGTAGCTCGTGATGCTCGAAGTTGATGCAGAGTTTTTGGCCGAAGGGTTAGACACGACTTGAGAACCAACCTGCGACGGTGGGTTCCGGGGTTCGTGTGTCCCATAAGCCAAAGACAACGGCTTTCTCCCTCAGGGCATTCGTCGAAAGCAGTTTCGAGAAAAGGAGCCAATTCAGGGAAAAGGGGAATTTCTCGGAAAGGTCTGCCCGTGTCGGCGGTTTTGGGAGAAGGTACGCGGATTCTTTTCTTCTCCCAATCGATATGCCCCCAAGTCAAGGAATGAGTTTCCGAAGGACAACGTAATGCCCCAAACCTTGCAAGGGCCACAAGCAACCGCCATTGGGAATTAGGACAAACTTCGAGAAGGCGAGCGGTTTCTTCGCGAGTGATGAATTTTTGACGTTCAGGGTTCTTGACCAAAGTTCCTTTGACCTTTGCAAACGGGTTCACATCGATGTAACCGCGTTCAACCGCATCGGCAAAGAACTGGCGAATTACTCGACACCGTTTGCGACGGGTATTTAGGGCTAAAGGTTCTCCCTTCTCTGCTCCATCATACCGAGCAGTCCGGCCGGCAGGAGTTGTTAACCATCGCTCGAAGTCTTTTGCATCTGCGGGAGTAATGGAAGACAACAAACGATCCGGCTTGAAGAATCCAAATAGAGATAAACGGGCGTTGCCCCAAGCTCGTTTGGTAGATTCTTTCACGTCCGGTCGTTTGAAATAGACTTCAAGAAAGTCGTTGAGAGTTAATCGGGCTTGCGGGGCTTCATTCTCAATTAAACCAGCCTTAGCCAATTTCTCTTTTATTTTGGGGGAGAGTTCCTCTAACCAAACAGCGGTTTCACGTCGAACGGGCTGGGAACTAATCTTGGCAGTGTTGAGAGCCTCGACGTGAGCCAAAATGGATTCAAGGTTTTTTTTGGGTATCTTCCCGAAGTAGATCGTCTTCCGCTTCCCATTTGGGTCGGTAAATTGAATCCTTCGGTCCGTTGGAGAAATTTCTGTTATACTTGCCATAGACTCAAACTCCTTTGTAGGGAATTGATTGGTTTATCCGTGATTTTGTTTGTTTTGCAATCTTTTTCTTGACGATTCTTGCCTGCCCGACACCCGACACAACCCCATAACTTTCGGAGAATTTGAGGTTGTGTCGGGTCTGGCAGGGGGGGGTTATGTTTTATAATCGATCAAAACATACCTTTTGGTTGGGAGGCCTCCTTTTGTTGAAGGGGGTATCGTTTTCTGTTCAACCAATCCCATCGTACATAATTCGCTGAGTATCTTTTCAATTCGATCTGTATTGGCTCCTTTGAGGATTTCGGCCCGATTAAGATCGCGAAGAGTGAGTCCTTCGGGGTATTTGTCCTTTTTCGTTTTGAAATAGTTGTAAATTTTGAGCTGTTCCTTGTTGAGTCCAGAATCAAGGGCTTCATAGATGCGTTCGTACTCGTAAATTAGGGCGTTCGCAAAGATCACTGCCTTTTTAACAGTCTCTGGCCGAACTTCTCCGGTCTCATGAGCTTTTCCTCGTTCAGCTTGGTCGAAAACATGCAAGACGAGCATAGTCGCTTGAACATCACGAAGCAGACGAGTGAGAGCCCAATGCAAGGGATAGCTTTCAGGAATGCTGTTTACCATTGGGTCATAGGTATTTGCTTTCCATTCTTCCCATACCTCGTAAGCAGCAGGGTCTTCAAGGTAAACCGTAAGCTGATCCCAATCCGGTTCGTTTTCGTTCTTCATGTACTGCGAGATAGGTGGTTTTTTTGTGATTTGTTTTTTCACTTTTTGGGGGGGAATCTCCCCAGAATAATGGGCACCGAGTGAAAGAATTTCCTCGTCGAAAAACCGAAGTGGAACACCAGCTTTTATTAATTCCTGTTTTTCTTGTTCTGTAATATAGTGCGACTTAGTTTCTGTACTTTTCGAGGGTTCTGAAGTATCACCCATCGAGATACTGTGCTGAGAACTATAAACCATAGGGATTGCGAACACATCATTGAACATCTTGGTTATTTCTTTTTCAAGGCGAGACAGTTTTACCGAGGTTTCTGAGTTTCGCGAAACACGCAAATCTTTGCTTGTACGGTGTTCACCCGTTCTGACTTGCCACATTAAGAAACGTGAAGCCAGTCCGTTACCAGCATTTTCTCCTTGGAAAAGTAGACCGAAATTTTCGGGAGTGCATCCCCCGATGATTGTGACTGCGCTTGTGTCGGTTCCCCTTTCGCCTTCTTTCACGCGAGTGCGACGGATGGGCCCCCCACCGTGCATCGTCAAAATAGTTCCATCAATCCTCTTTTGACCGTTATAACTTCTCATTAAATCGGTGAGTTCGTCAATAGAACCAAGTGTCCTATCAGGGTAGTGAATAATCGCATTTTGGAGTCCTTCAGGTGTAAAATTCGCGTGATAATAGACCTTTCTAATAGGCTCTTGCGGTTGGGGGCCAACTTCTTCTTTCGAGCTTTGCCATATTTTAAGTTCTTCTAGATAGTTGGCGTATTCGCTTTGATATTCCGCTTCGAGACGATCCCGAAAAGGTTTTGTGAATTTCATAACATCCCTGATCGGTTTGCTTTTGCCGCTCGCCGGAAAACCGATCAGTGCGAAGTAACCTGACGCGAAGACACGACTACTCGGCTCGATTGCAAGAATCCGCGTTCGGCCCACTGCGGAAAACATGGCTGCCAAAAGACTGTATGCGTAGGCAGCTGGGTCAAATGATTTTGAACTTGATTTACACATGATCTCAATCCAGTTTCGGAAACGTTCGGGAAAAATTTCAATCGGAAAAGGGATTTGGCGTTTTCGGACGGTTCGTTTCTCGACTGTTGACTTATTTTCTTTCGGGAATTCACCTTTCGAGCTTTCTTCGTTTGTGAAGTCATTTCCCAGTTCGATCGAGCGGGCTTTAACCAACATACTCCTAAATTCTTGCTGCATGTCTTCGTTCAATTGTGGGCTATCAAATCGGGATTCGATCCAGTCCGCAACATCCTTGCCCCAATCCTCATCGTTTTCGGAGTGGTGGGTAAACCCGTATTGCCTCGGGTCAATCAAGTAAATTGAGTCAGCTTCTTGGCCTTGTGTGAGAAGTTCCCTGATAAATTTTTTGACGTAGCTTTCGCCTGCGGGATCGTTATCGGGTGAAAGGTAAATCTTTTTGCCGATGATGGGGGTAAGATCAAACTTCCTCGGGTCTGCGTTTGCTCCACCTGCCAGCGTTGTGAATGCTAGATCAGTTTGTCCCTCGAATATCCCTGCGAGTGCGTCGGCACACTTCTCCCCTTCAACGATAACCACGATAGATTCCTCTGTGATTGTTGGCAATCGGTAAAGGGGTTTGAGATAGTTCGTCGAGGTTGTGAAAGTCCAAACTTGCTTAGCAAGGTCAAAGGATGCTTGCGAGAATGCCTTTCGTTTCTTGTCGGGTGAGTCCCAACGACACACACAAAGAAGAGGATTTTTTTCTTTGTCAGTGTAGATCGAAAAAGTTGGAGAACAACCCATTCTCTTTGTGTTGCTGTGATTCTTTGCAGCCTCTTTAAGCTGTTCAATTGTTTGGTATGTTGAAGTTGATTTAATGCCATTAGTGATGTCGGGCACTGAGCCTCGGTTTGTTTGAGATGACATTGAACGATTTGACGAATCGTTCTCGAAAAGGTCTTGGGTTGTTAATCCAAGTGCTTGAGTTATTGCATCAAGTGAACAACCTGCGTGACAATGTAAAAGGGTTCTCCCATCGTCTCCCCTTTTAATTGAGAGACTTGGATTATGGTCATCGTGAGCAGGGCAGAGTGAAATCCATTTTGGAGACTTTCCCTTCACTCCGTGAAGGAGTTGCAAAACGTCTTTGGTAGTCATATAAAATAAATGTCTCTGTTAGGTTTGATAAATCTTTGAGGGGGGGAAGAGTCGTAACCTCTTCCCCCTCAGTTTTGGGGATACCCAAACACTTTAGGTATCAACCCCATCCCTTCTTCAGTTCACCTTGTTCGGTTTGTAATCAATCGCGTGTTCGTTCTCTTTGAAAGAAGTTGTCCCTTCAATCATTCGAGCTAGGAATTTTTCGAGTTCAACAACCGGATATAAAACCGCATTGCCTCTTCCGGTTCCTAATTTCACACACGGAATACGACCTTGCTTGGTTAATGCCCAAAGGGTACGTTCCGAGATCGAGAGCATTTCGGCAGCTTCGCGGGGGCGAAGGGCCAATTTTTTGGAATTGTTGGTCATTTGAAAACCTCATTTTGATTTCCCAGTCGTACTCAACGTGAGGACGCTCTGCAAAATCACACCTGCGAAATTACCAAAGGCTCTTGGGCAACACTTTTCGCAACGCGAAAAAAATAAATTGCACCCAACGCAAGGCGAAGAAACCAACCATCCCAGAGAGAAAACAAAAGATCAATAATGTTATAAAGTCCTATTTTGTAATGATTTAGGATGAAAAATTACTATGCTATAAGCGAACTGACTGGTCGATTTGTTTCCTGAAAGATGGGTGTTTGACCTGATCGATTATGGAATTAATTGGATTTTTGCCTTTCTGATAAGAAAAAATATTTGTTGATAAAATCGATACATTCGCATTATTATGCAGGCAATAGAATCCTACAATTAGCCTATTTGGACTTACTAGCAAAATCTAACTTTTTTATAAAAGTGTTATTGGAATTGTGCTTCCGAAGATTGCCACCTTGTGAGTCGGCCTATTATCCTCTGGTAGGTTGAATGAACGGTGACGGGTGTCGGGTGTCGGGTGTCGGGTGTCGGGTAGAGTTAGATTTATCAGGGTTTCTCTTGGAGAATCGTCCAGTGTTGAAAGTATAATAATTGTTAAGTTTTTAAGAAAATCCCAAAAATCAGAGTATCGCGACAAGACATACAGAATTTAGTATCCTGAAAATACCCAGCCCTTAGCAGAATTCTACACTTTAAGAATGATAAATAGATTGGGTTATTGGTTGGATGATTCCTAGTAGAAACTTCACAATCGAAGTATACGGTCAACCTCATCATCTAGAAGAACCCTGAACTACCGGGCCTTTTCAGAAATGCCTCTTATCATCCTGATCAGAATTGTTGACAAAACCATACATTCAATCAGAACGAAATTTTGTGGGGCGATTGGTATGGTTTTCGGGTTCTTCAAGTTTTCTCAGGGATGCTTTTTACCATCGCAAGGATGGCTACCTGGATTGCTTCGGGCAGACCTGCCCAACGAGCCATAATCTCCACAAGATCAGAGGGGATTGGGAGCAGTGCGTTGGATTTTGCGTTGTTTCGCTCAGAATCTGCGTATTTTTCGATGTTTTCCGTAGTGGTTCGAGTCCCTCTCGGGCCAGTCTTTTCTTCTGGTTTCTGCGTTAATTCTTGACTACTTTTTTGTGTTTCATTTCTGGAAAAAAATAAGGTCATCCTTGACGGATGACCTTACTCAAGATCGAATCGAGTGATTCCAATCTTTCTAGATTGTTGTTAGTTGATGAACAGGGTTTCGCCACCGGCTCGGGTTGCCATGGCTCGGTAGGTGGCTAAATCGATGCTGTCGCGAACAAATCGCACACCACCATCACCTAGCAAGAATTGGGCACCGCTCGGGTGACGGCTTCGGAACGAATAAAGGTTCGGCCAATCATTTGGGTTGCCGAAGCCGGGTTGACCCGAACGCAGACCGTTGTTGAGCGGAATCGCACAGGTACCAACTGCATAGTTTGATCGTTGCCAACCGCAGTGGGAGTTCAACTGACCGATGTCTTCACCCACCATGAAGGTGTTGCTCGAACCGTCTTGAATCCCTGCGATCGTCAAAGATTTATTCACGCTATCATGTCGCCAGAAGACCCCGTCACCCACATCCAGACCGTTGCTGTTGCCAGAAGGACCGACGTTCGGCCAGGAACCCCAAGCCCAGTTGGAACCAGTCACCCCTTTATAGCTCGACAAGGTTGAACCACCTGCGGAACCGTTGGCTCGGTTGGTGCTCAACCAAGGGGAGCTGTTATCGCTTGGACAACGGTAGGTTTTGATTTCCGTTTGGTTCACTTGCGGGACTGCATTAAAGGCGAATCCCGTGGTGTTGGTTGGGATACCAGTCAGGTTGAACAACGCATCTTGCTCGATGTACGGGAGAAGATGAACCATCCAACTCCAAGAGTTGTTGCCGTCACCGTAACCGAAAACGTTCGGAGATTGGTTGGTGGGAATCACACCGATTGCACTCTCGAAGTTGTGAATGCCCACACCAATTTGTTTCAGGTTGTTGGAGCAGCGAGCTTTGTTGGCCGCTGCCCGAACCGTGTGCACTGCGGGTAATAAGAACCCGATGAGGATGGCGATGATCGCAATCACCACCAGCAACTCGATGAGCGTGAAGCCCTTTTTGCGAGTTGTCTTCGCATGGAACCAAGTGAACATTGGAGAAACTCCAGAAAAATGAGGTAAGACTATTGCGATTTAATCAGACGCTTTGGACGATTGCAAGAAAAAAATGTCAAAAAAGTCACAATTCAAACTCATTAGTTTTTGTTAATTTTCTTGATGAAATACCCTAAAAATTGAGTCGGTGAAATATCAATTACTGGAGATAATTCAGTAATTGATATAGGTAAATATCGTTATTTATTTCTGGAAAAGAGTTTGCGATCTCACCATGCCCGTCTTGGCAATTCTGAGTGCAGAGCTAATTTTTTGAAAAATGAGGGATCGATTTCGACGTGATTTTCATCCTCAGCAATCCGATTAGGAATGCCTGTTTGATGATGGATTTGGTATTCGGCACGCAACAACTTATGGAGGTGAGTTCAAACAAGAGGGGGGGGGGATTTTAATCACTAATATGATTGAAGATTATTTATCGAACTCTTTCATTTGCAAGTCGAGGGCGCCGGCGATCGCTTTGGTGAGGGGGGCGGTTTGAGGGGTCGGTTGGGTGTATCCCCAAGCACCGCGAACCATTTCCCAGCCTAATAGACCACCCAGAAGCACAACAATAAAGGTCGGCAACATGAACACCACTGGGAAAACTCCCCAAGAGGGGGCCGTTTTCTCAACGTAGACGGTTTCGCCTCGCCCACTCGGTTCAAAATCGTCCTCATCATCCACGCTGACATCGGCCAAGGCAGAGCTGGCATCCTCTTCGAGGTCCATATCGCCCAAGTCTAAATCTTCATCTGCAACGCGTTTTTTGCCTTTGCCTTTGCCTTTTTTCCCACGCAGGTTTTCAGTGGGTTCTTCGTCCAAATCCAAGTCATTCTCGTCTAGCGCCACCACCTGAGACGAACTTTCGTCTTCTGTGGCGGTATCGCTTTCATCGAGAGCAAGATCGAATTCCGAGCTATCCAAATCGGTGTCGGCATCATCCAGCGAAACGACTTCTGAGGCCGAGTCATCGTCGATCGCAGGGATTTCAAAATCGGTGGCCTCGAAAATATCCCCCCCTGCTTTGGGCTTACTCGAGGGCATATCGCTTGTTTCTAGTTCAAGGGACAGATCGCTGGGGTCTTCGAGCGTGAGTTCAAATTCACTGTCTGAATCGTATTGAGCCTTTTGTTTACCGGTGATTTTCTTGCTGGAAGCGCCCGGAGTGTCTAGACTCAGTTCAAAATCAATATCCTCATCGCTATCGTTAGCGGGGGTGGATTTGCCCTTTTTCTCAAGCGAGGGGCCACTATCTTTGGGCTTGTTGATATTGATTCCGCTTCGACCGCCTGCGGTTCCCTTTTCCGATGCGGGCAAATCGAGCGAGATTTCCTCGCTGCTTTCTGGTTCGAGGCTGAGTTCAAATTCGCTACTATCTTCTTCGAGGCTGAGTTCAAATTCGCTGCTATCTTCCTCGGGTGCGGGGGATTTCTTGCTGCCCGAAGCCAAGATACCCGACTTGCCAGGGGAGAGTTTCCCCGATTTCCCCGAAGAGAGTTTCCCCGACCCTCCGGCCGAGGGAAGCTCGATCTCATCGGTTAGCACAATGGCATCATCGCTGTCGCTGCTGGGAGTACGCGGCTGCGAAATTTGTTCGAGGCGAACATCGCTGTCGCTCCCCGATTTCCCTGCTGCGGCTGGCTTGCTGGATGGGCTATCCGAATCTTCTGGAAGCAGAATGATTTCGTCGCTGTCGAATTTCAAAGGTTCATCATCGGTGTTCGCTGGCGGCTTCGATGCCGATTTTTTGAGAATCCCCGATTGACCCCCATTTTTGGGTTGCGGAGTCTCCATCTCATCTGCGAAGCGAATAATATCGGGGTCCGCATTCTCCTCGGGTTCATCTTGCACGATATTCAGTTGAAGGTCCGAGGAACCTGCACCAATCTTGCGAGCTAGCTCGTCAATATCCTGTGCTCGAAATCGAAGCGTAGAACCGTCTCGGAAAGATCGGAGCGTTTTCCAATCCTCACGGAGACGCCGCCGAAATTCTTCGACAGTGACATTCAATTTCTGAGCAGCTTCATCAAGAGTATAGGTCGAAGCCATAACGACGCCCCAGTAACGGTTATGCGTTACCTGAATCAGTGAAATTCTGGATGGTTACCCACAATGTGGATGTTAGTTTGATTCTAATCGCCACATTGCTCCTTGCAAGTCCGAGTTAGCCGGTAGTTTAGGAAGACCACGCGAACAAGTCTCTTTTGAAGGATTATAACGATTATACCAAGGATTTTGTTCCCCTTGTCAATCCAAAATCGAGAAATCTCCTAAACTTGGTGACCGATCTTTCCCCTTTTTTGATCCCAATACACTTCGGTCCAAGCATTCACAAACACGCTCTTTGGCCCAAAATGGGATGATTCCTTTTTTGATCCCAAGGGACTTCGGACTCGCTCGATTGGGTTCGGGTTGCTCCATTCATCTTGAGCCTGCCCGATGAAGTTTGGCCCTGTTTGGAATTCTCAAGGGGGCTTCTCATCAATGGCCCTTTGTACAGAAGGAGAACGGCTCGGATTACCTCCTGAATCGGACGGGGATTTTTTCTTCTTGCTTTCTTAACCAACTTTCGAGAAAATAAGAAGCACCTTCCTACCTCCCTCCACAGGTGATTTGGCATGTTTCGAGTCCTCGGTTCTCGTAAAATTTTCTGCGACGGAATTACCCGTCGCGATGCCCTTTGTGTTGGCGGGCTGAGTTTGCTCGGTTTCGGAACTGCGGGCTATGCCCTTGCAAAAGAATCGTCACCTGCGTCGGCTCCTGCTGCCCATGTTGTGAAGGGCCGCGGCAAGGCGAAATCGTGTATTTTGCTCTTTCTGTATGGCTCTCCCAGCCAGCTCGAATTCGCCGATATGAAGCCCGATGCCCCCGTTGAAGTCCGAGGAGAATTGCGGGGAATTCCTTCAACGCTTTCCGGATGCGATGTTTGTGAACTGTTGCCCAAAACTTCTCGGGTGATGGATAAAGTCACCGTTGTGCGTTCCTTGAACCATCCCCATCCGATTCATGGTGTGGCCTATGCCACTACGGGGGTTCCTAATATCGATGTGGCGATGGAACTGAATCCGCACGATCCCCGCCATTGGCCTTTTATTGGCTCGGTGGTTTCCTATCTGGAAGCCCAAAAGAAATCGAAAACCAAAAATATTCCGGATAACATTGCTCTCCCTTGGGCGTTTAGTACCCGTCGCAGCGGTGAAGTGCATCGGGCGGGGCCTTATGCGGCTTTTCTTGGCTCGGCCCATCATCCTCACTATCTCGAATTTCAAGGGAAGGCGACCCAACAAATCACCAAGACTTTGAACGATAAAACGATTACCTTCGATGAACCTTATGTGGGGATCGCCCCTGAGGGATATTT
This sequence comes from uncultured Alcaligenaceae bacterium, assembly GCA_964518325.1. Taxonomy (GTDB): domain Bacteria; phylum Planctomycetota; class Planctomycetia; order Gemmatales; family Gemmataceae; genus SKW135. The sequence goes on from CAZFDX010000528.1 coordinate 9,954, forward strand.
TGCTTTTGGCAGCGGTAACAACGGGGCCGATGATCTCACTCTCGATCGATTGAACGAACGCAAGAATTTACTCTCTCAACTCGAAGACCTTCGGCGAGCCTACGATTCGGGTTCGTTTGCCGGCGTGTCCCGTCAACGGGAACTGGCCTATTCGTTGCTCAGTTCCCCTGCCGTGAGGGAGGCGCTCGACCTCTCGAAAGTCAGCTTCAAAATTCGAGAAAGTTACGGCATGACGGTCTTTGGTCAGGGGTGTCTTGTGGCTCGGCGATTGGTCGAGGCGGGTTCCAAGTTCGTCACGGTCTTTTGGGATGAATTTGGTCTGGCGGGTTCCGGTTGGGATACCCATTGGGAACATTATCCTCGGATGAAGAACGAACTCATGCCCGGCTTCGATATGGGCTTTTCGGGATTGATTAACGATCTCGATCAACGGGGCTTGCTCGATGAAACCTTGGTTGTGGTTTTAAGTGAACATGGTCGAACGCCGAAACTGAACAATGCGAAAGGTGCCGGTCGCGATCATTGGTCGCAGGCTTACACGGCCCTCTTTGCGGGGGGGGGCGTGCCTCGCGGAAAGGTCATTGGCAAGACCGACAAAATTGGTGGTACGGTTCTCGACCGCCCCATTTCTCCCAAAGATGTTTTAGCTACCATTTATCATCTGCTTGGGTACGATCTGGAAACCCAAATTTACGATAAAGCCCAACGTCCTTATCCTTTGGTTCCCAATGCGTCGATCATCGAGGAATTAATTGCGTAGGGCCAAGGCAAGGTTCATGTGGCAGACGGAAGGAAGTGAAATAATCACCCGCTGAGAGAAGGAAAGCCGGCGACTTACCTTCTCCTTCATCCCTCATGTTGACTCATTCTCCATTCTCC
>CAZFDX010000529.1:0-10346 GCA_964518325.1 uncultured Alcaligenaceae bacterium
ACCCAAAGGAATGCGAATCACCTTGAAGGGGGAATACGCACGCATGAAGGAATCTTTCCAAAGTCTGGGCGTGGGCTTAGCTTTGGCAGCGGTTTTAGTCTACCTGCTTATGGTCCCCCTCATGAGATCGTTTGTCATGCCGTTGATTATCATGGCCACCATCCCCTTGGGCTTAATCGGGGTGTTGGTGATGCTCTGGTCCACAGGAACCAGTTTGAATGTGCAATCGGAAATGGGGGTCATCTTTTTGGTCGGGATTGTTGTTTCGCAAGGGGTGCTTCTCATGGATTTCGCGAACCAACTCCGCAAACAGGGTAAGCCTGTTTTCGAGGCAATCACCCAAGCAGCTGTGATTCGTTTTCGACCCATTATGATGACCTTTTTGGCCACCTTCTTAGACTTACTCCCGATGGCGATCGGCTTAGGTCGCGGCAGTGAGGCCCTAACCCCCTTGGCCCGAGCGGTCGTCGGTGGCTTGATTACGGCTACCTTACTCACCCTGATTGTGGTGCCGATTTTGTACACCCTGCTGATTCATGATCGAGTCCCTAAAAATGATCCTCAACCAGAATCTCACCCCGTTACGCAAGCTGATTAGGAGAAGGCCATGAACCAAACCCCATCTACTTTGAATGTTATGAAAGCGCCGACTCGAAAATCAACACGGTCCCTTCTCTTTTTGGTCCTTGGCCTTGTTGTGGTTGGGAGCATTATTGGCTTCGTATTTTTGAAAGGTAACGATCTCCCCGATCAAGGCAAAAAAAATTCCAGCACAGAAGAAGACCGCCTCACCATCAAAACGATTCACCCACGCTACGATCCGAATCTTCGCCTTTCGACGGCGCAAGTGGGGACCATCCAACCTTGGTACTCCGCCGATCTGAAAGCTCGGGCTTCGGGGCTGGTTATGCGCGTCACCAAGGAGATGGGGGATATCGTCAGAAGAGGGGAATTGTTGGTGGAAATTGACGTTCCCGAATCGGTTCAAGACGTCAAGCAAAAATATGTTCTTATTGAACAACGTAGGCAAGAGCTTCGCGTTTCGGAAGCCAAATTGAACGATGCTAAAGCCGCCAAAGAAGTCGCCCTTGCTACGGTCAAGCAAAAGAAAAGCGAGGTACTAGCGGCAAAAGCCACCCGAGATTTCCGAAAAAAAAGGCTAGATCGATTTAAGGGATTAGCAGCAAAGGGAAGCGCCGTCGCAGGTGTGGTGGATGAGGAAGAACGCGATTACCTCGCAAGCGAGGCAACCTTGGAAAGCGTTTCGATCGGTGTTGAGAAAGCACTTGCCGATTTATCCGAAGCCGAGTCGAAGATCGAGGCCGCCCTTGCCGATATTGATTTACGCAAGACCATGATCGAGGTGGCGATTCAGGATTGGGAACGGGCCAGAATCGTTGCGGATTTTGGCAAAATTTATGCCCCGTTCGATGGTGTGGTTATTCGTCGAAATGTGGACCCCGGTTCATTCGTCCAAAATGCGACCACCGGCAACAGCGAGCCTTTGATTTCCGTGGCCAGATTGGACCTGTTGACCATCATGGCTCGATTTCCGGATACAGTGGCCCCGTTTGTGAATCCCGATACACCGGTGACCATTACGATTGACGAATTACCAAATGTGGTGATTAACTCGAAAGTGACCCGATACTCCCCGCTGATTCAGAATGCTGACCGGACGGTTCGCGTTGAAGTCGATGTCTTCAACGGGACCGAGAAGGAGTATCCAAAACTTTTCCTCGGAGTAATGGCCTCGAGTATCAACGAGATTCTTCCCTTCGATCCCCTCTCCAAAGCGGCTCTCATGATCCAAAGTGAGCTGGAAAAACAAGCCCTCACGAAAGGGGATGCCGAACCCATCGCCGAACCGGTCTTTCGTCAAGATCAGGTCTACCGGCCTTTGATGCCCGGTATGATCATCACGATGAGGTTAACACTCCAATCGAACATGGGGAATTTCGTAGTGCCCAGCTCTGCAATTTACTCGCGAAGTGGGAAGCCTTTCATTCTCCTTGTGGAAAATGGGGTGACCAAAGAATACCCCGTCGTGGTGCAATTGAATGATGGACGACATGCCAAAATTATGGTCACCACACGGGATAAACAAACACAACGACTCTACAACCGTGAATTGACCGAGTACGATGAAATTGTTCTGTCGCGACAAATGGAAATTGGCGACAATCGACCCGTGAAAACTGTTTCTGGTGATTAACTTTTTTGATAAAAGCTCGAACAAGGAGGTTTGAGATGTGGCGACATTATTTGAAACGTGGTTCGAGCCTAGGGTTACTATTCCCAGTATTTCTCTCAAATGGTTGTATTAGCATCCCCAATTTGAATCCGGTTCATCAGGCTCGTCAGCTCCTCCAAGTCGAAGCGACGCCCACTACTCTAAATCGTGAAATTGCCGATGATTCGCAAGAAGAATCGGTGTCGAATCCTCCAAAAGAAATCACCCAAGCACGGGCACAAAAAGCCCCTGCCAAAATGGATTCGCTGGTACCTCTTCAAGTGAAAGGGACCGATAGCAGGTCTCAACCCCTGCCTATTGATTTGGTCACCACGCTCCGCTTGGTCGATGATCGCTCGCCAATCATTGGTTTTGCACGGGCCCGCTTAGCCCAAGCCCAAGCCAAACAGGATCAAGCCGAAGTCTTGTGGTTACCGCATCTTTCTGTTGGTGCCGCTTACAACCGATTCGATGGCCAAACCCAGAACCAACGGGGCGAAGTGTTTGAGGTCAATCGAGCCAATCTCTTTGGAGGGGGGGGGGCCGCTTTAACCCTCGATTTAAGCGATGCTCTTTTTGAACCTTTGATTGCCCAACGGACCACCAAAGCTGAATTCCTTCAGTCCGAAGCGATCCGCCGCGATGTTCAACTCAACGCCGTTTTGGCTTATCTCGATCTGCTCTCGGCTCATGGTCTGAAAAGTGTCGCCCTCGATTCAATTGCTCGGGCCGAAAAGATGCTCAAATACGCCAAAGATGCCGACGCAGTGGGGATCGCTCGTTCTGCTTCCGATATTAATCGAGCACAAACCGAATTATATCTCCGACAAGCCGAAGCCGAAGAAATCAATGGTCGCATCGGCGCCATCTCCGCCCGCTTAGCTCAATTATTAGCACTGAATTCGGTGGTGGAACTTCAACCAATAGAGAACGATATTATCCCTTTCGTTCTCATCGATAGCAATCAATCCCCAGAAGATTTATTGATGATTGCTGTGAATAATCGCCCCGATCTGGCGGCTCATCGGGAACAATTATTGGCCTCGATCGAAAGATTGAGAAAACAACAATACACCCCCTTCATACCTAAAATCGGGGTAATCGATCAAGTCGGTCGATTTGGGGGCGGTCTGAACGATGACCTCAGTCAATTTGGGACCCGCCATGCGTTGTCTTCTCAGGTGTTTTGGGAGTTGCGAAATTTTGGCTTCGGGAATCGGGCGCAAATTCGAGAACAACAAGCAATCACCACCCAACAGCAACAACGCCTGCTCGAAATCGAAGCCCGCATCACTGCCGAGGTCTCCGAGGCTTATCGAGTTTTGCAAAGCCGCGCCAAGATGATCGAACCCGCCCGAAAAGCCGTGGAAGAGGCCCTTGTCTGGTATCGCAAAGCATTAGAAATGTCGGAAAATGCACTCGAAAAACGTGGCCAATTCGACACCCTTGAGCCGGTTCGTTCGATCCAAGCCTTGCACTTAGCACGGCAACAATATCTCAATGCCGTGATCGAACACAACAAGGCTCAGTATCGCCTCTTTGCTGTTTTGGGGTACCCTGCCAACCTCGCTAAACCCGACTAAGATTTTTGGTCACTCACTTCCCAGATGTACCAACATGCCACCGTCCGGAAAGGTCGCCAACTCTCAGCTATCTTTTCCAAACGACTTACTCCCGCATGGCTTTTGAGTCGGTAAAGTTCGCGCATCCCTCTTTGAATGGCGAGATCACCCACCGGAAAAACATCGGGTCGATTCAACGAGAACATGAGAAACATCTGCGCCGTCCAAACCCCGATCCCTCGAACCTGAGTTAAATTCGCGATAATTTCCTCATCGGTCATCGCCGGCATTTCTGTTTCAAGATGAGGGTAAGCAAGGAAATGATTCGCCAACGATTTCAACGAGGCTTGTTTATTTTTCGATAAACCCGCTTCACGAAATTGTTCTTCCGTGAGTTCCAACACCCGCTCAGGTAGATACCCTTGCTCTCCACACACTCGCTCGAATTTTTGGGTAATACTTTGGGCCGCCCGCGTGGAAATCTGTTGGGCAATAATCGAACGAACCAAGGTCGAAAAATAATCGGTCTCGGGACGAAGTTTACAAGCTCCGACCTGATCAATGACCTCCCAAAGAATGGGGTCAGCCTGTTGCAAATGTTTTTTGGCTCGGGTCCATTTGTGTGCCATTCTTCACCTAGATAGGGGTTCTGAAAAGGGTTCGCCCGAAGGTGAAGAAAATTTTATTAATCCCCCGTAGTAAACGAAAGATCAGCGATCCGAGGGTTCAACAGAATCATCAGGAGAATCAGTCCCGCCGTCCGTCCCATCAAGAGGAAATTCAAGCCGAAGAATCAAAATTCAATCCGAAGAATCAAGATTCGACGGAAATGCCTCTTGATGGAACGCTTCAGAACGGAAGGTTTCCGAATTCGATCCGTCCGATCGAAGAAGAGTTATCGAGGTTCCCACATGAAGAAATCGCGAGGCGAACGAACGTAGGGATTTTGCGGGAAGACCAAGGTTCCACCGGTAGCATACGGGAGATTCACCACACCTTGAGCCACTCGGTTTCGGCCACCGAAGATGCTCGCGCCGGGGCTAGAAGGCCCTTTGCTGTGGATCGAACCGAACAAACCCCGCAGGCCGGGGTTAATTCCAAATCGAGGGTCGCCTTGGTAGCCATAACCTAAACCGGCATTGGGTAAATAGGCTGGGCCACACCCATCGTTACATCCGGGCGCAGCGGCAACGGGTGCCGAAGAGGGAACTCCGACACTGGCGGGGCGAACTCCGGAAGAGCTGCTGGACGGATACATCGCTTGAGCATGAATTTGTGTAGCGGACAACACCAACAGGGCTGCCACGCCGAGAATCAGTTTTCGCATTGGATTCCTTTCACTTCGAGGTTAATGGGCGAACGGTTCCTTGCACCTATTCCCCATCGGTTCAGAGGAATCTCCAACGGAATCCAAACAAACAAAATGGTGAAGCGAGTTGGTTCAGTAGATGGGATTATCGATTAAGGACGTCCAGTCGTTAAAAGCAGATAAATCAAAAAACCCGCCCAAATTAACACAGCCATAAAAATGACCAGAGAAGAAGTGAATAACCAGCCCCCGAAGAGATTCTCTGGCACGGGTTGGGCGCCACTTTTCCACAGAGATTCGACCTTTTTTCGTAACAAGGAATGGGGTTGATCCCATCGCACGATGGTCAGATGAGAAAAGGCTTGGTGTTCCATCTCCAGACTCACTTTTTGCCCCTCGGGGCCATGGAGTTCTATTCGGGAGGAATCTTCCCGAATTGCGTGCCCAATGGGGTTGGCATTATCTCGCAGACTTTCCAAAAGCGAACTCGGCTGCACATTGTAAATAACGGTGGAACGATAACGTCTTTTGAGTAACCAAATCGTCATGCAAATCAGGAAAACCAACCAGCCGATCGATAACAAGGAGGCAGAGGAGGGATTGATCCCTGCCCCCCGAACCTTAGCACTGGAGTTATGATAAACCAATTCCCGAAAGGTAGAATCGATCACCAATAAAAATACGGGGCCTGAAATCACCAAAAAGCCCGATAAACCCAACGCTAGCAAAGCCCCATCCCACGTTCCGGTTAAAATCGTGACCCGATCCCGTTGGTTGAACCAAGACAAGATCATCAAATAGATTGCCAATGGGACGAGGCAAATCACGCAGGCAGTACCAACGAGAAAAAAAGTAGTGGGGGTCAAGGTATCTATCAACCTTCTGGGTGATAAACGGAATTTTGGGATTATGTTATGAAACCAAGCGGAAACGTCTGAATTTTAGGTGATGAGTTTCGATAGGATATTTCTCGCAACTCGATTTGGCTCGATAGCCTCTCGTTTTTTCTCTGGTCCGATTGATTGAGATCGTTGGCCTCACGTTTTTTCTCACTCGTTTTTTTCGCTGCTCCGAAATGCCACCCCCTGAGTGGGAAATGCGGTTGAAACCCGTTTTCCTCGCCCTATAATATCACCAATCCTGCCGAGGTTTGTTACTCAAACCCGATAGCCAATTTCCGCCCATTAAATGTTGCTCAAGAGGCTTATTCATGCGGTTTTCGGTCTTACATTCCCTTTTATTTCTCATGCCTGTCGCGGCTCAAGCACCGCTGACGTCGATTGAGGTCTTCCCACCGAATGTGAACCTCGAAACCCAACGCGATTATCAAACCTTCATTGTGCAAGCCTGGTATGCGGATGGGCTTTCTCGTGATGTCACAACGGAAGCGAAAGCCACCCTGCTCAATCCGGCCCTTGCGAAGCTCGAAGGCAATTTGCTCAAACCCGTTGCCGATGGAACGACAGAACTGAAAATTGAATTCGGTGGTAAATCGACCCTCGTTCCTGTGAAGGTCCGAGATGCGAATCTAGATCGCCCGATTAGTTTCCGGCTCGATGTGATGCCGATTTTCATGCGGGCGAGTTGTAACTCGGGGTCTTGTCACGGGGCCGCACGGGGGAAAGATGGTTTCCGCCTGAGCTTATTCGGTTTCGATCCCGAAGGGGATCATTTCCGTCTCACCCGTGAAATCAACGGCCGGCGTATCAACTTGGCCCTTCCAAGCGAAGGCCTTTTGATGGAAAAAGCCGCAGGACTGGTTCCCCACACCGGCGGACAAAAAATCCAAAAGGGAGATGCTTATTGGAATGAACTGATCCGCTGGCACGAAGCGGGCGCTCCCAACGATCTGCCCAGCGTGGCGACCGTCACCGATGTCGAAGTTTACCCCAAACGGGCCGTCATGGATGGGAAAGGCGCTAAACAACGTATGGTGGTTCGCGCCAAATACTCCGACGGGACAGATCGCGATGTGACCTCTTTGGCGCTGTTCCTTTCCAGCAACGATAACTCAGGCAAAATCTCCTCGGATGGTGTGGTTGAGGCAATGGAACGGGGCGAAGCCTTTGTGATGGCCCGCTTCTCTACCTTCACCGTAGGCTCTCCGTTTATCATGCTTCCCAAAGGCCTGAAGTTCGATTTCCCCAATGTCCCCGAAAACAATTACATTGATACCCTCATCCATAAAAAACTCCGCGACCTACGGATGGCTCCTTCTGAACTTTGTACCGATGAAGATTTTGTTCGTCGGGTGTACATCGATGTGGTTGGCTTACTCCCCACCGTTGAAGAGTACGAAAAGTTCATGAAGGACCCTGCCCCGAATAAACGTGAAAAACTCGTTGATGAACTGCTGGGCCGTAAAGAATTCGCCGAACTCTGGGTCATGAAATGGGCCGAGCTTTTACAAATTCGTTCTTCAAACCAAGTGCCCTACAAGTCTACCCTGCTCTACTACAACTGGCTTCAAGATAAAATTGCCCGAAATGTTCCCGTCAACGAATGGGTTCAGGAACTTCTCTGCGCTACGGGCGGAACCTTTAAGAACCCTGCCACGAATTACTATCAAACCGAGACCGACATCCTGAAAATCTCGGAGAATGTGGCCCAAGTGTTTATGGGGATGAGAACCCAATGCGCCCAATGCCATAACCACCCGTTCGACCGTTGGACCATGGATGATTACTATGGATTTGCCGCCTTCTTTACTCAAATTGGTCGAAAAGGGGGGGGGGATGATCCACGAGAATTAATTATCTTCAATTCCGGCGGAGGAGAACAACGCCATCCCGTCGGGGGCCGTGTAATGCCGCCGAAATTCCTTGGTGGCAAAGTGCCCGATGTGGCCGGCAAAGATCGTCGTAAGGTCCTAGCGGAATGGTTGGCTTCTCCCGAGAATCCCTACTTCGCGACCAACCTCTCGAACATGGTGTGGGCCCACTTCTTTGGTCAAGGGATTATTCACGAAGTGGACGATGTTCGGGTTAGTAATCCTGCTTCCAATGAAGAATTACTGCAAACCTTGGGTAAAAAATTCACCGAATATAAATACGACTTCAAGAAGCTGGTCCGCGATATTTGTACCTCACGCACCTACCAACTTTCTACCAAGCCGAACCCCTCGAATGAATTCGATACCCGAAACTTTGCCAAACAATCGGTTCGCCGGATTCGAGCAGAAACCCTGTTGGACATTATCTCCCAAGTGACCGAAACGAAAAATAAATTCCCTGGTCTTCCTCTCGGTGCCCGAGCGGTCCAGATTGTTGATGGGAACGTGTCGAACTACTTCCTCACCACCTTCGGTCGAGCCACCCGTGAAAGTGTTTGCTCCTGCGAAGTGAAACTCGAACCAACTCTTTCGCAATCGCTGCACTTGCTGAACGGGGATGCCACCACCAACCGCATCCGCCAAGGGGGATTAATCAACAAACGGCTTGCGGAGAAAGTACCGATCGAAAAAATTATTGAAGAGTTGTACCTGCGATCCTTGAGCCGTAAACCCAGCGCTAAAGAAATGGAAAAACTTATGGCGGCCATCAATGCCGACCCCGATAAGACCCGATCCCTCGAAGATGTCTTCTGGGCCTTGATGAACACTCGGGAATTCATGTTCAACCACTAATTCCCTGTCGGATCAACCTGCTCCCATTCCTCCTTCCAACTCAGAATCAATCCAGAAAAAATCTGATTAGCCCCGTTGTTTGTAGGTGCCTTTTGATTTCGTTGATCCTTGTGAAAGTAAAAAGCCCTGTCGAATCCCACCACATCTTTTGTCAAGAGATTCTCATTTTTCAAATGGGATTCATCTCTTCTTTCTGAAATTGGATTGGCATCATTTGAAAAATGAGGATTGACCTCGTTCTTTTGGGAAGAGATTTGCAACCTGTCTTGAATTTCATCCCAGTTTATTGACATTCTTTTGAGGCGGGGACGGGGGTTCCTTTCGTCGTTCACCCGCTTTGGGTTTGATGTTTTGAAAAAGGATAATCAAGCGTTGTGCGGCAGCCTTCATGTTCGTTTCGGTTCGGGCCACATGCTCCTTGTAAAGGACATGCAAAAAAACCAAAGGGATCGCCGTCATCAGGCCAAGTGCCGTAGCAAACAAAGCTAAGCCGATCGCGCTGGCTTGTGCGGTCACCCCTTGCCCCCCTGCTTTGGGGTCCGAAATCGCAGTGAAGGTATTAATCATCGAAATCACAGTGCCCAACAGTCCAACCATGGTTGCAATTTTGGCAATCGCCAAGATCGGGGGCAGCAGAAAATTCAAATGGGGAAGAATTTCCAGCTCCAAGGTGGTGGCCATGGCCCGTTTCATCGCAGTGATCCCTTGACCTGCCACCTCCAATGCCGAAGCATAGAGCTTTCGTGGAATTAACCCATTCTGTTCTTGGCAGTACTCTAAAGCCGGCGCAATCCCCTGTTTTTGCAGAATCTCTTGAAATTCGGGTAAAAACTGGGACATGTTGGTTCGGGTCGTAAGGTACAAAAGCCAACGCCAAATGACCAATACGAGACCGATGAGCATCATTAAGAACATCGGTATCGCAATGTAAAAATCTTCGGTAATGAATTTGATAAATGCTTTCATAGGGGTTCCCTTCCGATGCAATATAGAATCGGAGAAAACCCCCGAGGGTCAAGGGGAATATGAATTAAACTGCTGTGGCAACCGCCGGTTTGGCGTCGAGGGACTCTTCTTTATCGAGATTTTCGATCAAAGGCCAAAGTTCATCCACCTCATCATGGAAGAGGTTACCAATCAGCACATCGGTAATTAAGCCTTTACGGTCGGGATGTTTGCGGACCAGTTTGCCGAAGTTCAGGCCATCATAGAAAGCACAAACCAGCCGTCGCATCCGATCCATGCCCCGAACGTACTGGGCCTCCCAACTTCGCAGACGAGCTTCACTGGGGTCCTTGGCAGCAAGAGCTTCACCGATGGAATCGGCCGCCATCGCAGCGGAGGTTAACGCCAACAACACCCCCGATGAATAAAGTGGATCGAGGAAACCAAAGGCATCGCCGACAAGCACCCAGCCGTTCCCCGCAGCTTGCTTAGCTCGGTAGGAATACTCTTTCTGGGCGCGGAAAATATCGCAACGGGTAGCGTTGGCAATCCGAGGTTGCAGACCTGGGCAGCGGGCCACTTCTTCAAAATAGATCGTTTCGAGGTCTTTCGAGGCGCGATTTTGGAATAAATAATCGTAGGAGGCAACCACCCCCACGCTGACAATGTCAT
>CAZFDX010000530.1:0-8921 GCA_964518325.1 uncultured Alcaligenaceae bacterium
ATTATCTTCACCGTAATAAGGCCTGATGACAACCCGATAAGGTCCCGAGGGGATCACTTTTTCGGGCATAATATAAAAAAATTGAAATTTTCCCTTATCTCTGGTGGAGGTGGTAGGAGCTGCACTATGAAAATTACATAATTTTTCTGTTTTTCCTCCATTTGGAAAAAGATAAATTATGGCATCATCAATGGGATTTCCCTGCATGTCAGTTAAAATACCACCAGCTTTCACCATGACGGGGTCTGGTTCATCAAAATAAAAATAATAGATTGCTCCAGCAATTCCAACAATAATAAGGATCACAATTCCTATTTTTACATATCGTGGCATATGAATCTCCGATGTTTGAGTAGCATAGATTATTCCGCTGGGATAATTTCTTGACCTGATGGAGTCACTGCGCTCCAAAATATATGTTCACTAACGGAAGGTTTATAAGTGCGGACCGTTCCATCGAACATTAAGACCAAAAGGCCAGAAGTATCGGTAGCATGAGGTAATTGTGTCTCTGCTTCATTTGGCTTTGGCTTAACTTGAAATGTCTTCCCAGCAATAGAGGCTCGAGTTACTCCGGATTCGGTGATGGGATAAACATCCAAAAAATCTGAGGCAGCAAATAACCCTGCACGGGGCCAAGGGTACTTGATTAACAATCCATCGACTACTGTAGCTTCAAAAGTATATAAGTAAGTTTGTAAAATTCGATCATTTTTTGTATGTCCATCCAAATAATCGATATAAGTTACATAAGATTTCGTATAATGCTGGGTGTATGCAATCGTATTCGATGTCCCATCTGGAATAGAACTAGGTAGATTGGGGGTCAAACGAAATACTTTATCATTCCAAACATAAGAACAGATTCCTTGCCTGCGGTCATTAGGATAAAGCAAATCGTCTAATGGAACGGTTGGATCAGTGGGTGATAAAAAGGTTTTGATTATTTGGTGTTTATAGATATAGTACCTATTTGTTGAATATGTATCTCCAGTTAAATCTATCTTTATATAATAGGGGGGGGGCGAAGAAGGTTCAAGGTAAGGAATAATATTGTACGAAGGAGAACGATAAGAACCGTCCTCGATCGGTAAAATAATTGAGCGTCTTCTAGGCCCTGGCAGGTTTCCTTCATGGTCAGTTGCGTAAGAATGAAGGGCTATTCCAATTTGCTTCAGGTTATTTTTATCATGACTCATCATCGCTGCCGTGCGAATTTTTTGAATTGCTGGCAGTAACAAACCAATTAATGTCATTAGTATTGCAATCACCACAAGTGTCTCTATCAATGAGTAACCCTTACTTCTGCTTTCTAATAACATTATAGGGTTAATTTTGAACGATCCTATAGTATACTTTCGACTCTTTGTCACATCCATGTTTGAACTCCTCTTAGATGAGATTATACCATTCTTAATGTTTTTAATTCTATTTTTGTGAGAGTAACGAGCGAATTCTGTTTAAGGGAACACTATGATATAAGGTCCGGTTATAGAATCAGGCTTAACCTCATACCGAAACTCTTCACCGGTTGCTATTTTGGTGACTTTTATAATTAGCGTATATTTGAGTTTGTATGAATTATTATCTGGCAAATTAAGGTAAGCTGGTGCTGACCAATCCAACGACGGGGGATTCATCACCAAAGTTCTCTTAGTGCCGACTTCTATTTCATACTTTCCTCCACCTGAATCTTTCAACCGATCCACTGTGAGTGTCTGAACCTCTGCTTTGGTACCCGCTTTCGGTAAGAGGACTAAATCATTCACTCTTCCTGCTAACGAAGACTTGTTTCCCTTCATTTTTACAAAATCCCCTGTTGCTTTGTAGAACAGATCGGGTTCGTGATCGGGAGGGCATTTTGGCATGGGGGGGTCATCTGCCCTTGATGAAAGACACATCAACAGTGTTAGAAAACCGAACAGCACATGAAGTGCGGCAACACGGAAGAAACGTGTTGTTTGTTGGGATTCTAAACCACTTTGACTGACTGACTGACTGACTGACTGACTGACATAGTTGCTACTCCGTCAGAAAAATGGTCATAAGAATTACGGCATGATAACAAAGATTTGCGATGTTTCAAGGTGATTTTTGCAAATTCTCCAAAATAATAATCCCGCAATCCCGCCGACAAATGTCGTTGTTTGTAACGTTGTCAGCGGGTTTGGGGAATGGTGGGGGGACACTATCCACTCTGTTGGCTTAGGCTATTATAATGGGGTATGAACCAAGACCCGACTTTCCCGAATTCCAATGCGGCCCAACCGGTACGCTCTGCAACTCAGTTCGAGAAAGCGGACCTTCCTCCTTCTTTGGCCGAGTTACATGGCTCGATTTTGCCCTCCCTTCCTGTAAGTGTTAGCAATCAGCCAGAGGGGGCCTTGTCGCTGAATGAAATTCCTGCCGAAACCCTTTCGCACCCGTTGGCGGCACCTCCGAAGGCACCCACTTGGCGGGCCAATTCGCAACAACGAAAGTTCGTTACCTCGGCCGTTTTGTTTATCTGTTCGATTCTCTTTTTACGAACCGTCTTTCTGGAACCCTATGGTGTGCCCACCGGAAGTATGGCACCGACGTTGACGGGGAACCATAAGTGTGTGGAATGTCCCCGTTGTGGCTTTCTGAATCGGGTGGGGCAAAAAGAGTCTCTCACCGTTGGAGGACGAAAAGAACTCGTTTATCCCAATACTATTTGTCAAAACTGTGGGAAGGATCAGCTTCCGGTCAGTAGTGCTGTTGAAATTCCGGGGGATCGTTTGCTGGTCGATAAAAACGTCTATCGTTTGCGGAATCCCCGAAGGTGGGAAGTGGCCGTTTTTATCTGTCCGGTCGATCAAGATAAGCCCTATGTCAAAAGGGTAATCGGCCTGCCGAACGAATCGGTTTATCTTCGTGGGGGAGATGTGTATATCGATGGACGATTGGAACGCAAAACGATTGCTCAGGCTCGCGAATGTCGGGTCTTAGTGTTCGATAACGATTACTCGCCCGGTGCTGCCGGCTGGCCCAATCGGTGGTTGCCGAGCGGGACGCTTCCCAACGCAAAATCTCCGATTCCGCCGCAATGGCTGAAGTTGTATCATTCGGAAATTCGTATCGATGGGGCCGGTTCGGAGTTACGCTCCGTCGGCTATTCGCATGTGAATATCGATACCAAACAAGCCGAGGCCTTTCGGGATACTTTTTCTTATAACGGGGTGAGTGCGACTTTGGCACCGACCGTTCACGATTTTATGTTGGAATGCGAAGTGGAAATTGTGGATACCCAAGTCGGTCAAGTGGTGCTGGCCCTGACCGATGGGGCCGATCTCGGTACGGTGAGCCTTCCGGTGAATGGCGAGAAACGCCCCGCGACCCTTTCGCTTCCCGATCAAGGGATTGTCCGAACGGAGATGCTGAACCCGTTGTTGCCCCACAAAAAATATACCATTGAAATGGCCCATGTCGATCGGCGAATAACTCTCACAGTGAATCGCTCGGTGGTGTTTCAATACGATCTCCCTGAGATGATTAATCGAGCGGAAGTTTCGGACCCCTTCCGATTGGGTTGCCAAGGGGGGCAAGTGATATTCCGAAAGATCAAACTGTATCGAGATGTTTATTATCGTTCCAACGGGTCGAACGGTGTGGCAGAACCTTTCCCCCTGCGTGAAGGGGAATACTTTATGCTTGGCGATAATAGCACAGAATCTTACGATAGTAGATCGTGGCGGGAACCGCAGGTGGCCGAGAAAGGGTTTTTAGGTAAACCTTTTTTGTTACACCAACCCATGAAACCCGGTCGCATGTCGCTGTGGGGATTTGAATTGGGATTGCAGTCGATTGATTGGCAACGGATCCGCTGGCTGAGGTGAAAAAGATAACAACCCTATGAAGATATTGAAATTCCTTGTGCGTATTGTGTTGGGGCGCCCATTAAGTGAGGAAGCACGCAAACGAGAAACGCCCAAAGACCCCAGTCGGGAAGTGGCCGAAACGATTGTTTTTGTCATCGTTCTGGTGCTCATGCTCAAGCTCTTCGTGGCAGAAGCGTTTGTGATTCCCACCGGTTCGATGGCGAGTACCCTTTATGGGGATCAAGTGCTAATCGATTGCCCTGAATGTGGCTATCGGTATCCGTATTCGGCCTCGCGAAACCAAAGGCAAGAACCCCACTTGTGTTGCCAGAATTGTGGCTATCATGCCCCCCCCACGGCGGCCACCGAGATCAATACAGGCGATCGGGTTTTGGTCATCAAATATGGGTATCACTTTGCCGATCCGCAACGGTTCGATGTCCCCGTCTTCAAATATCCCGAAGAACCTTTCAACACTCGCGAGAAACAATCTTACAACTATATCAAACGATTGTTAGGATTACCGAACGAGACCTTGGCGATTTATCATGGGGATATTTATGTGGCGAAGAACCTCGTGGATTTGAAGGATCGGAATCGATTCCCTGCGGATCAGTTTCCCCTCATCAATCCTGAAAATCAACGGGAATTCAGCAGCACCTACCACAACAAAGAAGCGCTGCGGAACCTTTTTCTGGATGATCCCAAGGGAGAATTCAAAATTTTTCGTAAGTCTCCCGAGCAAATTTTGACGGTTCGCCGCCTCGTTTTTGATGATACCCATCTTCCGAAATCGCTGAGCGGCACAGAAAAATTCCGTCGGGCACCCGCCGATGGGCAAGCGGGTTGGACCGTCAACGAAAGTGGTCTCAGCCACACGGGGCAGAAGTTAACGTGGATTGCTTATAATCATCTCGTCCCCGATTGGTCGAACGGGAAACAAAGTTCCCTGATCCAACCCGATTACATTCGAGATCATCTCTCGTACAATCCCATCACCACCCGAGATAACCTGTATTGGACCCCTGATTTGATGGTAGAAACCTTTGCCGAAATCGAATCGGCCGAGGCGGAAATCATTCTGGAATTGGTCAAAGCAGGGGAACGCTTTCAAGCCAAATTCAGCAAAGGGAAATGCGAATTGTTTCGGATACCAACCGACCCTACGGCCACCCCGATTCCCTTGGGAGAGACCGAAACGAAGATCAACAAAGCAGGGAAATATCATTTACGGTTAGCGAACTTCGATTGCCGATTGACCGTTTGGGTCGATAAGAAGCCTTTGGTCTTCGCAACGCAAGGGGATTATCCTCCCCCCCCCCGCACGGGATTGGTTGCTACCGAACTCGATCGAACCGAACCAGTGCGAATTGGTTCCAAAGGAAACGTCGTTTTCACGAGCACTCAGATTTATCGGGATATTATGTATCATCACCGGAGTGATCTGCGATTCCCGCTCGCCAGTGATCCCCCCCAATACAACGGGTTTGATATTTTCTATATCCATCCAGATCACTACCGCAGGCTCGGACATAACAGTGCTGCCTCGCAAGATAGTCGGTACTGGGGATTAGTGCCGAAACGATTGATTCTCGGAAAGGCGGTTGCCATCTATTGGCCATTAGATCGAATAGGGGTGATTAAATGAGTGTGTCGGAAGGACCTGGTAATTTCGGAGAAATTCAGATTCGAGTTCGATATGCCGAAACGGATCGAATGGGTTTGCTCCACCATGCAAACTACCTTGTCTATTTCGAGCAAGCCCGCACCGATTTACTGCGGGACCTAGGTTTGACCTATCGCGAGATGGAAGACAAAGGCTTCCTTTTGGTGCTGACCAAGGTAGATGTGAAGTATAAATCGCCTGCTTATTATGATGATATTTTGACGGTTCGCACCCGTTTGAGCCGTATTACCCCCATTCGGATTGAACATACCTACGAAGTGCTTCGAGACGGGCAATTGCTTGCCGAAGGGGCCACCACGCTCGCTTGTGTGGATCGCAGTGGGAAAATCCAGCCGTTACCCGATTGGTTTTTGGAACGGCGAAAAAATCAAGGCACCAAAGAATAAACGAGGATTCTAGCCCAATTTCTTTTGGATCTGTTCCCAAGGTTCAGACAAAACCGCATCGAATAAGGCATCGAGCTGAGAAACATCTGTCAAGGCTTCGATCTTCGGTATGAGGGGCGTCGTCAGCGATTCTCCAAAACGCTTCAACAGAATTTTAGAAATCGAAGTGCGTAATGCTTCTACTCGACCGATTTGCTGGCCGATTTGCTGGCCGATTTGCTGACCACGAAGTTCGGCCGCTTCTTCTCTTTCTTGAAAGAACGATTTATGAGGGGGAACGAGTTTTTCTTTTGGTTCCATTTTTATCATCGCAGCAATCTCCTTCTTTTGCTCCTCACTAATATCTGCATACGATTGGATCAGATCGCTCATTAAGTATTTCGAGTAATCGGAGCCATTCCATTCATCGATAAGTTGGGCAGCGCGTTTCGCTGCTTCAAAGGGAGGCTCACTTTGTTTCATCAAAATCGATAAGGCATAACCTAAAGGAATCCCCTTATTCCTATATTCTACCGCATCTAATCCCTTTAAGCCAATCCCAGTGTATTCAAGTCGCAGGACAACCTCTTCAAAAAAGTTGAGTTCGATGTAGTCTTTATGAATCCCATTTTTATGGAGATTCAAAAACAGCACGATCGGCAAGACGGGGTAACCGTAGTAAAACCAAACAAGGAAATAATAAAGGAGCATCCTTCGCTTGATACTCAAAGAGGTCGTCGGGGATTCGATCTCGATAAATACAAGAGCATACCAAAGTTCCGGCTCGAGAGATTGATGGGTCTCATCAGCAGGTTGCTTGCTTTTTATTTTGGCAAGGAGATCGAGTTGGATTTTTTCACCATCCGGCGGACTCGTGAATAGTTCTTTGTTGAGCCATTCGACTTGATCGAAATCAAATTTATCGAACAAATGCGGCAGAAACAAAGCGATCAGATCGCTGAATCGATCCTGAATCATCTGTTTGAATTTCTGATCGTGATCCATTGTTCTCCCTTGGTGTTCGATTTCGTCAAAAGGAAATTTTTTATCCTCATGAAGATGGTTCCCATTTCTAATCGTTCCAATGCCTACTATCAGTTCCCGAAGGTGTTTTTTTTCGGTTGATCCTCTATCGGGGGGTGAAACTCTAAACTCTTTGATGAAATGGCTGAGCCTACGTTATTATTCCATTTCAAACTTTTCCCGTTGTCCTTTGAATAGACTAATGTTTGCCGTTTCTACTGAGGAAGTCATCCTATGAACCAATCGCTAATCCGCTCCTTGCAAATCATTTCTTTCGCTCTAACTTCGGGGCTATTGATGATTGGGATCGTTTTTATCGGGATACATTTTATCATCTTCGAGCAACAACCGATGTTACCCGAACAACGAACGGTGCCTCTTTGGTTGTTATCGATTGTCGTTGCCATCATGGCAAGCATCGTTGCCGTGATGATGTCGGGCCAACTACTGAAAAATGCTACCGAAAAAATTCGCAATGGGACGTATGTCCCCCCCCCTAATGCTCCACCGATGGTCTTACTGAGTGAGGTTCTCATTTTTAATTATCGTAGTGCCCATATCTTGCGGTTAGCCATGATTGAAGGCTCGGGAATTTTAGGATTGCTGCTTTTTCTGATTAGTGGCAATTTGCTAGCCTTGATTGGGCCGGCAATTGCCCTCGCGGTATTGCTAGCATTTTTTCCGACAGAAACCAAAGTGATGAGTTGGGTCAACGAACAGATCGAATTCATCGAACATAGCCGGAATCCTCAATACCGCGAGCCACCCCCTCAAAATTCGCTCTAACGATGCCTTGAACAGTGGAAGGAGTCGTTGATGTGATGATAAAACTCCGTCGCTCGCCAACAATCAGTTCTGACGACGCCTTTGACAGGGGAGCTGATTGGTGTGGTCGCAGTTTTCCGGTAAAGTGGCTTCCTCCATGACCAGCGAAACAAACCCTTCCCGAGTGCGAAACTGAACCCCACAGCGTTCACAAAGGACTTTGGTTCCATCCAATTTCAGTTTCGCCTCTCGTTTGGGATCAAACGGGCACCGGAAGTTATCGAGGTATTCTTGTGTAATCATTGTCTCTCAGTTCGGGGCGTTTTCTTATCAATAGAAGTAGCAGGCGATTTTATTTTTATCAATAAAAATCAGGGCCGATCTTTTATTTATCGAAAGGCCTTGATGGTGTTCGATTATCGAAAGACCTTTCGGGCATTTTGGTGCCGATAGAAATCAAGGCTTATCTTTTATCAATAGAAATCAAGGGTGTTCACTAAGCAATACAAGTTGAATCATCCTTGTGCTAATTCTAACCAACGTCTTTTATATTTCTTCAAGTATTCAATCCCCTCGTTCGGGTCATCGATGGCCTTACCTTCTTCAATTAGAGTGTAACGATTATATTTGATTTCTCGCAGCAATTGAAAGAGTTCACGGTAAGGATAAAAGCCTTTGTCTTTGGGAGCATCTTGTTTATTCAAATCGTTGATGTGACAAGATTTGATCCATTTTTTGAGCATCTCAAAGGCCTCTTTGATGGACCCGTCTTTGATGTCCGTCGGATTAGAATTCCATGTAATTCCCACGCTGGGATGATTGCACACTTCCATGATGGTTTTCATATGAGGCGGGTCCTGTGTCCCAACCCCATGCACTTCGACCCAAATTTCGACCCCTGCATTTTGGGCGGCTTTGCCACATTCAATCAGGGCTTTGCCGATTTGCTCTAATGTTTTTTCGACCTTAACTTCTTTGGGCAAGCCGTTCGGGCGAACCTTAACCCCGACGCCTCCAATATCTGCGACGAGTTGAATGAACTTTTTGCAATCTTCGATATTTTTTTGGACTACCTTCGGATCGACCGAGTGAAACTCGCAAACCGTGCCCGAACCCCAAAAGACAATGCCGGAATCGGCAAATTGAGCTTTCACTTTCTTCCGTTCGTTGGCTGATAAGGTTGGCTCGACTCCGTGCTTGTGTGTGGTCCGACATTCGACCGCGGCAAGCCCAACCTCCTTG
>CAZFDX010000531.1:0-3052 GCA_964518325.1 uncultured Alcaligenaceae bacterium
TGATAATCCTTGGCCTTGGCCCGAACCATACGAATGGCCCGCTGCACATCCAGCAAGGGGGCTTTACCCAAGGGAGCGGGTCGATCGGCACCGCGAACGATTCGATATTGCAAGATAAACGCCTGAATGCCTCGCGCATTCAACCATTCTGCGATTTCTTTCCCTTCATGATTCATGGCCAAAAAGCCATAACCTCCCCCCGGACAAATCACCACAGCCGCTCCGGTGGCTTTGTCTTTGGGGACCAAATAGGGGGTCAAAATGGGCTGATTAAGTTCGTCCTTACCAACCGATTCGGGGGCTTTTTCTGCCCACAATTTGAGTGCGGGTTGCTCGCCAACGGGGTCGGCACCGAGCAACAAGGCCACGAATAACGCCAGATTCATAGGTTCTCCTTGATAAGTTTTGGGGGTAGGGGTATAATAGGGAAAATCTGGGGGCGAATTGGATTCGACCGGGTACATTGATGTTTTTGTTGCGTGTCGTGGTTGATCAGTGGGCCACGTTAAAAGCTGATCGCACTACAACTGCTGAACCGCAGTTCTCTTTGGCAGCTTAATTTAACGCTGTCCCGTGCTTGATGCCTTTAGTCTGAGAGGGCTTCACACGGTTGTTAAATCAGACTCGAAACCACCAGAGCAACGGAGGTGGTTTTTAAATTTTACAGTTGCTAGTCGCAAAGGGGTTCTGTTCGCCGAAACCTTTTGAGATGAACACGAGGAGAAAGACCTCAAAAAAAGACGAACTACACACGTAGACGCGAAAACGGAAAGGCCACGGGACGCGGGTTCGATTCCCGCCGCCTCCAGCATTTGTAAGATTGTTTGATTGTACGATGATGAATGTGATTGCTCAAGTTCCTCAATGGTAACAACTTGCGGAATCGGACTCACAATCGTACAATTTTCCGCGTTTGCTTGCAACGTCGGTTTTTGCCCCTCTATTACGTCGGTTTTTGCCCCGCGCTTTGGGTTCCATTCCTTGGCTTGCTCGAAGGCCGCTTCCGTCGGGTCTACATAATGCCGTAAGGCCACGCTGGGAGTATTGCCTAACCACTTGGTCACGATCGCTAATGGGAAACTTTGGGCCAAATCCGATTCGCAGCTGGCCCGCAGATTGTGGAACAGTCGGGGCCAAGGTTCAATGTGGGCACGACGGATAATCTTTCCTAAAGTCGTCCGAAGGTTCGCATTCGCCCAACCACGCGGGCCTTGGGTTCGTCGTCGCCAATCCTCTGGGAACACATACACAGTTCCTTCGGGGGCTTGCTCGAAGGCCAATTCAAGATACGGACGAATCATCGGGAACATCGGCACTACACGATGTGTCTTGCCAAGGTGTTCTGTCTTCGGTGATGGAATGTTGAGTCTTCCGCGTTCCCAGTCAA
Source organism: uncultured Alcaligenaceae bacterium (assembly GCA_964518325.1). Taxonomy (GTDB): domain Bacteria; phylum Planctomycetota; class Planctomycetia; order Gemmatales; family Gemmataceae; genus SKW135. The sequence goes on from CAZFDX010000531.1 coordinate 1,388, forward strand.
CGTCCGCCCAAGTCAACGATAACGCCTCTGACGGAACACGCACCCCCACGAATCGCGCCAATGCCACAAGCAACTTCCAGTAAATGTTGGGGCAATGATCTATGACACGCTCAATGTCGGCCAAGGGAACATATGCTCTTCGTTCTGAAGGATCACCCGCTCGGTGCCGAACATACTTCCAAGGATTCATTGGAATGTGGCCCAGCCGTACTGCGTCTTCCAGCATCGCACGCGCATGGCCAAGACGCTTGCTTATCGTCGAGGGACGCAAGCCCCGATCTTGTAGGTAGCCACGAAATGCTTCGCCATCGGTGTGGGTCACCTCCACCAGTACTTTCTCGCTACCTAGCGAATCCAATAGGCCACTTACCGTTTGTCCCCATGCCACGAGCGAAGCCACTTTGTGCCCCATCTCCCGCTTGGTTTCCAGCCACTTGGCCAAGAATTCTTTCAAGGTCAGCATTTTCGCCGCCTCCGCCAATCCTACTTTCACGAGACGGTTCCGAAGCTCGGTGCCAATGGTTGCCAACCACATGGCCGTTTCTTTCGGAATCGGTTGCCCTGCGATTTTCTGGGCCAACAACCGCTCAACATGAACCGCAATGCCTAAAGCCGTCTTCTTCTCAGTGACGGGTAACCGCAATGTTCGCCGTCGGCCATCAAGGCCATCAAATTGAATCCGATACTTCCCCGATGGGTCTTTGCTAACACTTGCCATTAGAATCATCCTCTTGCTGGGTTGTTCAACGAAGAATCATACATAAATCATTCCGTCATGACACGTCAGTAAGCCAACGAGTGTTGGCCAATCGCTGGGCCGGATCACGCATGCGGTTACATGGGGTACACGCCCCAGCGCATCGAGCCAAGCGCGTTGTTCGTCTCGAAGCCGCCCCCCTTGTGCTTTCAGTTCGATGAAGAGCAATCTCTTGCCACGAACCAACACAAGGTCGGGGAAACCCGCACCATCGGCTTGAACCGGAGTTGCCCATTTGCCGGAACGCATCATTGCCGGTCGAAAGTGAGCTACACGCCAACCCAAGGCTTGGGCCACGCCGATCGTGTGGAGTTGGAAGTCACGTTCATTCACTTCCATCGAGGGGGCCAAGCGTATAGGGTCAATCGCTCCACTGCGAAGCAACGGGGCAAGGTCACGGAGTGTCATCGGCTTCGCCTCCGCTTCGTCTCAGAGCCTCGACAACAAGTTGGTACTGGTCGGGACTGTGACACGGGCATGTCAAGAACGTCGCCCATGCCTCCGCACCGCCGGGAATCCTCGCCCACGGTGCCAACACCAACGAAGGCCAACCCAATCGCTGGGCCTCTTGTTCGATTTCTTTGTGGAGTTGTTCTTTCGCTTGGCGTAGCATGGCGAGTGATTCCATCATCTCCACATGTTCGCGATGAACCGCCTTCGAGGGCACGGGTTCCGGTCCCGCCGGTCGGTCCTGCCTGCCGGACAGGCAAGCCTCGGCCTTGAGGAGCTTCAACAGTTCAGGCTTGTGGGCCTCAATCTCGGGTCGGAGTTCTGGCGGGGGTGCGGGTCGGAATCGTAATCGCTCGCCTTCAAGAGCAACCGCGATTCCCAATTCCGTCAACCGTCGTTTGAGGTCAATGGGGGTCAGCATGTCCATTCTTGATCCTCCCCGAAGGTGCTCAAGTTGT
>CAZFDX010000532.1:0-3140 GCA_964518325.1 uncultured Alcaligenaceae bacterium
ATTTGGTTTATTTCGTCGTTGGCGGCCATAAGCCCTACGGTCCTTTGGTTCTCGATGCGTTTGATTCCCACGACCCTGTAGGAAAAACTTTCGGTTCGATTAAGTCGAGTTCCCTTGGCAGGTCGGGCGTTGAAAGAATTATGGCTGGCAGGCTGGATTTACCGAGATAAATATGGTGTGATTTTTGCGGCGTTGTTGATGAGTTTTCTCAGTCATTCGGGTTGGGTGGCCGTGTTTCATTTTGTGGTGATTTCGTTTCCGAGTTTGTCGCCGGCCAGTTTTTGGGAACACATGATTCTTGTGCCGGTTGGAATGACCGCTCAAGCGATGGTCCCACTCCCCGGCGGCGTCGGTGGTGGTGAAGCCGCTTATGGGTACTTGTACCTACTCATTGATAAGCCCTCTTCGGTGGGGGTTCTCGGTTCGATGGTGCAACGAGCCGTGATGTATTCGCTGGGGTTTATCGGGTATTTGGTGTACCTCACCATGAAATCCGATGCCAAGAAATTACCTGAAAAATCCTTGAACGAAACACTTGCCAGCCAAACGTCATGACCGTGAATGATGATCGATCTCGAACCAAGATATTTTGGCCGGAAGAGAAGAGCAGGGGGGGCCAATGCGTTGAGCTTCCTTGTGCGGAAACGTGTTCTTTTTTCAAACAATTGCTAAAACCTCTGAGATGCCCTCCTCATTATCAATCTCAATGACCTCTATTGTGAATCCTGCAGAACTGCCCGAGAATCGTTGGTCGAAGGCGATCCCGTTACTCATTTTGATAGGTTGTTTGGTCTACATCAATTGTTTAACGAAGACGTTTACCTTTGATGATGAGGCTTGGATTCTCGGGAACGAGGATTTAGAAAATCCCAAAAAATTCTATCTCACGTTTGCCAATCGAGTGGTGGTTGCCACCAGTATTTTAATGAACCATTGGATCGCAAGGGATAATCCGATTAGCTATCGTGTGTTCAATGTGTTCATTCATATTTGTACCGCGTTGACGATCTATGGTTTGATCCGGCGGAGTTTATTGTTACCGAGGTTCCAGAATCGTTTTTTTGGCCGTGCCCCATATTTGGCCTTTGGTACCGCTTTGTTGTGGATGGTACATCCGATCCAAACGCAGAGTGTGACCTACATCATTCAACGATGCGAATCGATGGCGGGCTTGTTTTATCTGTTGGCGATTTATAGCATCGTGCGGGGGCATACCAGTTCACCGTTTCGGCGGGAACTATGGCATATGGTGAGCATCATCTCGGTCTTAGGTGGCTTTGGCTCGAAAGAAACGATGGTGACCTTTCCCGTTGCGATGTTTCTTTACGATCGCATTTTTCTGCAAGAATTAGGGCAGAAAAAAGGCTTTTGGGGCTGGTGGCATAATCAATTGATAAACCCCATTTATCAGATGATTACCCATCGTGCTGGGGCCTACGTCGGTATGACGGTGATTGTGATAGCCATCATGGGGATTAATACCTATCGGGCACAATCTGCCGAAGCAGGAATTGGTTTCAGCGAGACGAGGTTAACGCCCAAGCTGTATCTGTACTCTCAAGCGAAAGTGATCCCGTTTTACATCCAGCAGATTTTTTGGCCCGAGAAATTAGCAATCGATTATCAGGTGAATTGGGGAAATGCTACCAAAGTGTTGGATCGAGTGAAAGAAGAACCGGATGGATTCGATTCCGAATGGTATCGCAACCTCAGTTCGGATAAAACCACCTCTCCCTATAAGCCCAGTTGGCCGATCGCGTTGCAGGTGAAAGACACATTTCCGGAATCGATTATTGTGGTGGTGCTGGTCGGGGTGTCGTTGCTCTTGCTGTGTTTGTATCCTCCTTTAGGTTTCATCTGTTTCTGGTTTTTCCTGATCTTGGCTCCCACTTCGTCGATTATGCCCATCATCGATCCGATTTTCGAGCATCGATTGTACCTGCCGATTTTAACACCAGCTTTCCTTGTGGTGTGGTTGGGTTCTTCGCTGTTGCAAGCAGTTCGATTGTCGCAGTTAAGCCCCTTGCTTTTGGGGGTGTTGGCGATTGCTCTTTCGTTAAGGACTTATCTTCGGACTGAAGATTATGCCACTCGTGGGAAATTGTGGCAAACCGCAGTCGATGCCATGCCCGATGCTATTCGATCGCGCATCAATGCAGGGCATGGGTACAGCGTGGATAAAAATTATGAAAAGGCCGAGGAGCATCTGAAGCGAGCGCTCGAACTTTCACCCTACGATATGCAACCGTTGGTGATGCTCGGCGCGGTTTATGAGAAGTTAGGACGATACCAAGAAGCCGAACAATTATACGAACGATATACCGATTACTACCCTAAAGAAGAGGAAGCGATTAGCCTTCGAGCCTATTCTTTGCAGATACTACAAAGGTTTGAAGAAGCCCTACCTTGGTGGAAAAAACTCGTCGAGAAAAAGCCGGAAAGTGCTGCCACGCGATTCTATTTAGGTTGTTGTTACCATAAATTGAATCGACCTAAGGAACGAGATGCTGCTTTGGCCGAGGCGATCCGTTTGAATCCCGAGATTGCCTCCGAGCAATTGAACGACATTCGAGAACTGATTATTGCCCAAGAAAATCGAGAGATACCCGAACGATTGGCTTCGGCCCAAATGCGTGCGGAAGTGGCCTTGTTAATAATCAAGCCCGAACAATTGACGACTACCCAACTGGATACCTTGGGTTTGTTGGCTGCCGCTCGGGGCGATTTCGAGAAAGCGATCGAGTATGTCAAAAAAGGATTGGAAAAATCCCGAACAGGCCCTTGGCATGTTGTGCATAAAACCCGATTAAAGAATTATCAAGAGAAGAAACGGCCTTGGGAGCATCGAGGCGAATAATCCTAGGGCAAATTGGTTCGACAGCAAGCCATGAGCGAAACAAGCATGTCATCACCAAATCCAATTTCGATTCCACAACCGACCCCTTGGAGTTGGCGTGTGGGAATTTTGGCCATTATAAGTGCGATTGGCGTATTAGCCTATTCTTTTCAAGGCGTGATTGGTCCCCGAGGGCAAGCCCTAGCGGGGGTATTTTTCTTTTTCGGATTGGTGGCAGCGTTTTCTCAAAATCTTCGTGGGGTGAATTGGCGAACGATTTTTTGGGGGATTGTGCTGCAAATCG
>CAZFDX010000533.1:0-3439 GCA_964518325.1 uncultured Alcaligenaceae bacterium
CATCACTATTCTTTTGGTTGGATCTCACATGCATCCCTACTATGCCATGACTGTTTCCATTGTTTCTCTTCACGATGAAGACGGCATACGAGTGCTAGTACGGGCTCGTTGGCTGGGAGATGTTTTAAAGAGACAGGGGTCAGAGTAAGGACTATTTGAATCCGGCCCCCCCCTTAGACGCCAACGCCGAGAGCGTTTATGCGGTTAGCCCCCCCCCCAAGGAATGGGATGACAAACGCCAAATCAGTTACTTCCGTGAATATAATCGGGCCATGCTGAAACTGCTCACCATACACGAAGCCTATCCGGGCCATTATGTGCAATTGGAATACAGCAATCGGAACCCCTCGTTAATTCGCAAAATCCTTTACTCTGGCACCTACGCCGAAGGGTGGGCCGTTTACACCGAGCAAATGATGCTCGATCAGGGGTTCGGGGACGGCGATTTATCCTTACGCTTGCACCAACTCAAATGGTATCTCCGAGCGGTCACCAATGCAATTCTCGATTATCAAATGCACTGCGAAAATCTCAGCGATGAACAGGCCCTTAAACTCTTGGTCGAAGGGGCCTTTCAATCGGAAGGGGAAGCGATTGGTAAAATTCTTCGTGCCAAACAAAGCTCCTGCCAACTCTCGACTTACTTTGCAGGTCGAACTGCCTTTTATAAACTCCGTCAACAAATTCAAAAAGAGCAAGGGGACGCCTTCATTCTGGGGCGATACCACGAAGCGGTTCTCGAACAAGGGACAATTCCTGTGAAGTATCTTCCGGACTTAGTTCGCGAAACCTTAAAAACGAAACCTCTTTCCAGTAAATGAGAAGAGAGAAACCAGTAGGTGAGAAGAGAGAAAAAAGAAGCGAAAACAGAACGAACCCAAGATTGGGTTCCGTTTACCATTTGCTAGTGAGTGCCTTTTCCTTCTCGGAATAAAAAGGAATATTCTTCATTGCGGGATAAACCTTGAGCATCGTCTCGAATTCGGGTTTGAGCCGACAAAAGGCCAAGCGACTTCCTAACCGTTCGAGATAGCTGCGGAGATCATCGAACATTTGGGCAGCGGAACTAGACATTTTGCGGACGTGTTTGAGATCGATGAGAATGCGCAGGTTAGGCCGATTGAGATTCTCGAAAAGCTCGTGTTTAACGAAATCGAGTTCCGAGCCTTCCACAAGGTGAACATCGTTCACGCGGACGTAGGTCACACCATTCTCGCGAGCAATGCGCAAACGTCCTTTGACCACCCCCTTCATCGCCTGAAGCCGATCCAAAATCGCACCGGCTGCTTCCGCTGCGGAACCCACCTTCTCAACGGTTCCATCTTCCAGACCTTCGAGCCGATCCATGGCCGAGAGCTTCATCTGAGCATCTTGATCCAGACAGCGTAGCGCCCACTCTTCGAGGTCACGCTGGGAAAGGGCCTTTTCACGGAATTGCAGTTGGAATTTCAAAGGCCCCACCTCAAGGGTATCGCCTGGGTGAACGGGCCATTCCGACCCCGGTTGCACTTGGGTACCATTGACGATCGTCGGTTGGCCTGAATCCAAATCGTGAACGAAGACTTTTTTGGCCCGAGTCACAAGGGCACAATGCTGTTCCCCGATTTCTGGGTGATTGGCCCGAAGTTGGCACATTTTACCCGTTCCAATCAGGAACAAGTCCACCTCGATGGGGATCGGCATGCCTTGCTTTTTTCCTTTGGCAACGATCAGATAAAATTTCATAATGTGGCTCCCGAGGAGAGTGTGGGAGATAAGTAGGGGAAGGGTTCGTCCTACCGTGAATACCAGCTCACTACAAGCTAAAAGTTTTGGGGGAACTTAACTTGTGGTTGAATATTCTACTCTAGTCAATCATCTATTAGTTTATAGAGGATATTATCATATTACTTAATGAAAGAAAAATGAAAATGCCAGAGGTCTTCATTTTTTTTTCAAACTGATCCAATTTCCGATACCCCCTCTCTCCATTTTGGGTCCGATAAGCGAGATAGGAAAACGGAGTGATACTCGCATTCGGCCTTTCAACCCCGCTGGTATGAACTTCCTAAAAAATCATCAGGGGTGGAGGATAAATCAAAAATCATTAGGGGGATGGATGATGAGTCGTCGGGTACAAATTATAGCTTTGGGTGAGGTGTTATGGGATATTTTCCCTGACGGGTCGCGATTTGGCGGGGCGCCCGCAAATTTTGCTTGTGCCTGTGCGGAACTCGGCGGAGATACCACCGAGGTGGCTTTGATGAGTGCCGTTGGGAACGATTCTTTGGGACACGAAGCCCGAAACCATTTGCAGCGTCACCAAGTTCAAACTCGATTTCTCGCAGAAAGTCCCTACCCAACTGGGCAAGTTTTTGTGACCTTGGATGAGGGAAGGCAAGCGAGTTACCGCTTTCTCGAACAATGTGCGTGGGACTTTATCCCGTATCGGGTGGAACTGGAAACAGCAGCCCAGCAAGCGGAGGTGATTTACTTCGGAACGCTCGGTCAACGGGCTGTGGTTTCGGCCCAAACGATTCGTCGGTTAGTCACTGCCTCGCGGGGGCTTCGGGTTTGTGATTTGAATTTACGACCCCCCTATGATACTCCCGAGGCGATCTCGTTTTGTTTGGAATCCGCCAATGTCCTGAAATTGAATGAGGAAGAACTCGCCCGCGTGGCCCATGATCTGGAACTCAGGGGTGATGCCGACCACATTCTCAAGCAGTTGCAGTCACGATACCGATACCGGTTGATCGCATTCACCTTGGGAGCGCAAGGCTCGATCCTCATTTCTCAAGAAGGTCAACGGAGCGAACATTCTGCCGTCCCTGTGAAAATTGTGGATACGGTCGGGGCGGGAGATGCCTTCACAGCCGCGATGGTACTTGGTTTATTGCGTGGCGATTCCCTTGAAGCCTTGCACGATTATGCCAGCCAAGTGGCTGCGTATGTTTGCACTCATGCAGGGGGAACCCCTCACTTCTCTGAGTTTACCTACAGGCATTCGAGTTAATGAGTGCAGAGAAATAGTGCGGATAAATCTGACTGCAACTCTCGAAGAAGAAAGAAAAATTGGGTTGCATGCTCAAACGGGAATGAATCGGGAAGTTATTTGGCTTTGATATCGTAACAGAATAATAGGTCTTGATCCCGAAGGAAGAGCATCCCATTGGCAATAACGGGAGGCGTCCAGATTCGACCGCTGGGCAGATTGATCTTGCTCCGTTGAGGGAGGGTCAAGCGGCCCTTTTCGATAAACTCCTTCGGGTTGGCCTCTGCAAGCACACAGGTGCCGTTGGTTTCATCGAACAAGAATAAATGTCCATCGGCAGCGATCAGAGAGCCTTGTTTGGCTGCCTTTTCTTCTTCCCAAACAATCTTACCCGTTTTGAATTCTTGACAGACCCAAGCACGGGGCCGTTGAGAATAGCCGTAGACATAATCGCCGACTTTGACG
>CAZFDX010000534.1:0-11178 GCA_964518325.1 uncultured Alcaligenaceae bacterium
AATGGTTGCAGCAAGAAAGAAAATCAAATCGCGGTGGAGCCTAAACCCGATCCGGTTCCGGTCCAACCACCGGATTCTTCCGGTTTAGATTTGGCGAAAAAATCGCCCTTTCCTTTCACTTCGATCGGCCTATTTGCCGCAGGGGAATTTCCCGAAGGGGTTAAACTGCTGAGTTGGAATACCGAAAGCGATTCCGATGAGCCGGTTCTAGAATTCGGTAAACTGGGTCAGCTCGTTCTTTCCCAACTAAAAACCAAGACCGATCTCAACACCTTGGTTCCAGCGGGGGCCACTGTGACGGGTAAAAACAACGAGAGCATTATTTATCAGGAACCGAATAGCGAAAATTTCGTCTTGCTGCAAACCATCTCGTTGGGATCGCAGCAGTATTTGGCCCGCTCGACCACTCGCTTCACGAAGCGGGACGATGCCCAAAAAGTTTCTGAATGGCTCAGCACGATCAAGCCAACCCCCGAATTAAACAAGCAAGAAGAGAAACAACGGGAACTTTGCAAGGAATTAGAATCCAAAGGAGTTCGGGCCGACCTCACGGGGCTGGGCGTGAAACTCACCATAGAGGGTAAAGGGCCTACCGATGAGGTGGCGTCGCAATTGGCCTCGATCGTGGGCATTCGCGAGTTGATCCTCGACAATACCGAATCCCTTACCCCAAAAGGATACGAAGCGCTGGGGCAACTTCGTCAAGTGGTTCGCTTGACCCTCAAAGGGCGGATCGTTTCGGATGCTCATGTGAGCTATTTCTCGAAATATCCCTTTGTTCATACCCTTGTAATTGAAGATCACCGGCTCAGTGATAACGGGCTGAATGCCTTTGAGAATTATACCCATTTGCGAAACGTGAGCATTGCCTCGGGCCGATCGGCAGATTATGTGGGGCCATCGAAGCTAACGGGGTTGGGCCTCAATGCTTTCCGTTATGCCAAGAAATTAGCGCGGTTGGAATTAGACGGCGAACATGTTTCTTCACTGGGTTTTTCATCGATCGGGGAATTGAAAAACCTTCGCGAACTGGTGATCGTCAATTCTCCCCGCGCGGGACAGGGGATTCTCGCCCTGACGAATTTTGCGAATTTAACCCGCTTGACCCTCAAGAATCTTGCCCTGACCGATCTTCATCTGAAAGGGATGCAATTACCTGCCTTGGTATCCTTGCACACTTCCCATACACGGCTCGAAAATCCTTTCCCGAGTTGGAAAACTGCCTTGCCTGCGTGCAAGCATTTACAACTCGACCAATCCTTGATTAACGATTCTGCGCTGAAGCTGATTGCCGAATTACCTCTCGAAACTCTCTCCTTGAAGGGGACCGCAATTACCGATGCGGGACTCGATGCTTTGGCGAAAATGACCGAGCTTCGGGAATTGTATTTGGATGCAACCAACATCGTGGGAAGTCAACTCGAAGGTCTGAAAGGATTGACGCAATTAACCCATTTGGGTTTATCTTCCACGCGAATTCGCTCGGAAAATATCGCGAAATTGAGCGAATTCAAAAACCTGCAAACACTCGATTTACAAGCCACCCCCATCACCGATGCGGACATCAAACCCCTTGGTCAATTGGAAAAACTCCAAGCGCTCGATGTCAGTGGTACCCGAATTAAAGGATCGGGCTTGGTCGCATTGAGTGGATTAAAAGTGCTTAAGAGCATCCGTTTAGAAGAGGCTTCGGGCACTTATGCTGGGATAACGGAAGCCCGCAAAGTTCTCGGCGAAAAGCTCAAAGCTCCGGAGTATCCCGCACCGGTTGCCGTCGCTGCGATCCATCCCCCCACCCCCATCGATAAACTTCCCGAAGTCTCCCTTGATGCGTTGAATAAAGATGGGAAAAAAGCGACCTTCAAACACGAAAACAACGATCGTTTGAAACCGATCATCGAAGCGCGCCTTTCCGGTGAAATCACCGATACGGACCTTGGGCATTTGCGAAACCTGAAGGAGTTGCAACTGTTAGAAATCAGCAACGCGCCAAAACTCAGCGATGCCGGTTTGACCTACCTAGCAGGGCTAGGGGAGCTGGTTCATTTCACGCTCAAGGGGACCGGTGTGAAAGGAATCGGTCTAGGAGTGTTAGCCCAATTCAAGAAACTTCGCACCTTGCAACTCGAAGGGATACCGCTCGATGCCACCCACTTAGAAATTCTCAGCCAAATTCCCACCTTAGAACGGGTTCGGATTCTCTGCCCTGTTGAGGATTATCTCGAACTCATGACCAAGCTACCGAATATCAAAGCGATTTATCTCTCCGCAGGGACTTTGAACGATCGGCGGGTTGAAATGCTCGCAGGTTGCAAGAATCTGGAAGAACTGTTTCTCACGGGTTCGCCGACTCTTCCGATTACAGATCGTTCCGCCAAGGTGTTGGAACAATTCAAGAATCTCAATGCTCTGACAATCGACTCGACTCAAATCACTGATCTGGGCATGGAATCGATTGCCCGATGTGAGAATTTATTCCAACTCACGTTGGGGAAAAATCTCAACATCAAAAATCCCCTCGCGAAATTAACGCCTTTGAAAAAGCTCGAACGTCTCCGGCTTCCGGGAGTGAGCCTAGGAACCGATTATTCCGGCCTGAGTGGTTTGGAAAACCTGCACACCTTAGACCTCGCCAACACCGATGCCACCGATACACTCGCTAACCTTTTGGGGAATTTGAAGGAGTTAGAAGAACTCAACGTGAGTGCCAGCAACGTCTCGGATTTAATCGTGGAAAGGCTCAAAAATTGTCCTGAAATTCGCATCTTGAACCTCAATGGAACCAAGGTCACCGGTCGGGGCTTCCAAGTCTTCAAAGATCAGGAAGAGCTACGTTTAGCGATCGTCAAACTGCGAGAATCGGCCGTAACGGATGAAGGTCTGGCCGGCTTAAACAAGGCCACCAGCATCGAGGTTTTAGACCTATCTCATACGAATATCAGTGATACAGGGATTCAAAATATCTATGATTTGAAACGACTCAAACAACTTGATTTAGAGGGGTGTAAAAAAATCACAGATAAAAGCGTGAACACCCTCAAGTTATTCAAGAATCTCACTTCGCTCAATCTCGAAGGAACCTCTCTCACGGCCGACGGTGTGGCACAATTAAGGAAATTGCTTCCCGATTGTGAAATCAAAGGGAAATAAAATCTTCCCTTATCCATCGAATCTTGGCACTACTGTGATACGGAAGAGGATCAATAATCGTTTCCCGCTTACACCGGCTCCATCCTACTGAAAAAATAGGGCCAACGCTTCGGCAACTTGCGTAACAGCCTGTTGAGCGAAGAATTTGAAATCGTTCATCGACTCTTCAGAAAAATAGCTAGAATAATTCCTTCATCGTTGATTTTGCTTCGGGAGGGTCATCGTGCCTTGGATTTTTGGCATTACGATGTTTGTATCGGCCACGCTGTTGTTCCTCGTTCAACCTATGGTGGGGAAGATGATTCTTCCACTGTTGGGGGGAACCCCTGCGGTTTGGAACAGCTGTATGGTGTTTTTCCAAGCGTTGTTGTTGGCAGGCTATTTTTATGCCCACAAATTGAGCTTAAGCAACAATGCCGGCCGACAAACACTGATACATATGGCTGTGCTGGGGTTGGCGGTTGCCGTCTTGGCGATCGGTGCCACCCTAAGCGAAGATCATTCCCCTGTCCCCGTTGTCAAATCGTTGGCCCCGCAAGGGAGCGATATGCCCTTCTTCGGTGTGATTGCTCTGCTGGCAGCGGCGATTGGTCTCCCTTTCTTTACGGTTTCCACGACGGCTCCGCTGTTGCAAAAATGGTTTGCTGAAACGGGGCACCCCGCAGCAAAGGACCCCTACTTCCTTTATGCTGCTAGTAATGCGGGTTCGTTATTGGCCTTATTCGCTTATCCTGCCGTGATTGAACCCTTTTTCCGATTGATCGATCAGGCGTGGATTTGGGCAATTGGCTTTGTGATCCTGACGGTTATGCTCGTGATCTGTGGTCGAACCCTTACCGCCGCCAAACTAGCCACCGCGAATCGGGAACAATCGCAAACGCCGCAGCAGCGACAAGAAAATTCCCTTTCGGCCAACTCTCAACCGGCCCCCACTTTATGGGATTGGATTCGTTGGCCGATCTTGGCAGCGGTCCCTTCGAGCTTGATGCTTTCGGTCACCACCGAAATCGTTACCGATGTGATTTCGACTCCGCTGATTTGGATCGTTCCGTTAGCTTTATATCTCATCACCTTTATCATAGTGTTCGCGAAATCGACCCCCAAAAGCGTTCACACCCTCATGACGTTGTCCGCACCCGTTCTGATTCTGTTGATGGTGTTCCTGAAAACATCTGGTGTTAGTCCGAAACCCGAATGGATTTCATTTGCTCTACGGGTTCTGTGTTTCTTCGTCGTGACGATGGTCTGCCACGGGGAATTGGCCCGCACTCGACCTTCCTCGAAGTATCTGACTGCGTTTTATCTGAGTATGTCTTTCGGGGGAATGTTAGGGGGCTTGTTTAATGCGTTCGTGGCCCCTGTCTTTTTCGTCCACGTTTCCGAATATCCCATTAGCTTAGTGGCGGCCTGTTTGGTGCTTCCTCCGCTCAGTCAGGTCCTTCGCACACTCAACAACGAGCCGGCCTCGGTCGCGACCCAAGTCAAATCCTCGTGGCGAACCAAAATCGAATCGTATTGGTACATCGTGGCCCCGTTTCTCATTTTCATTTTGGTGCGCGTCCTCACGATGTTTTATCCCGAGATCAACAGTTGGATTTCTCGTCGCATTGATGAAGCCGATGTTCGCGCCGACGAACGATCCTTGGCACGCATCCTTATTTATGGTGTGCCTGCCTTATTGTGTTATTTGTTGATCGAACGGCCTCGGGTTTTTGGTCTTTCCGTTGCTGCCTTCTGGGCTGCCAGTTTTCTCACCGATTGGAAACAAGAGAATCGAAAACGAACCCCCGAAGAACTCGATCAAACCCGATATGTCTTTCTGCACACCGGCGAATTTTACATCGATGAACCAGGCGTCGGCACTACCCGTTGGCCTTATTTCTCGACCAACATCGAAATGCCCGTGATCGACGTGATTCCGAAAGTTCACTACAGTCGGAGCTTCTTCGGAACCATGAAGGTTGAACGCGGTGCCATCAACACGCGACTCGTTCACGGCACGACCTTGCACGGGATGCAATGCCGATGGACCAAAGAACTCGAAATGGCCGCCGCCACGAAACTTCTTACCCCCACGCATCCGCTCGAAGTGGCTGTGCTTCAAACCACCTTGCACCACACCACAGAAGGTTTTGGCCGCGAACGACCCTTGACTTATTATCACCGCACCGGACCCGTCGGCGATATGTTCCGCGTCTTCCGCCAAAAGGTTCGGGAAAACCCCAATACGAATACTTCCGTGGCCTGCATCGGCTTGGGGACCGGTTCGCTTTCTACCTATGGCGAACCCAACGAAAAGATGACCTTTTTCGAGATCGATCAACATGTGAAAGACCTCGTCGAACCCCCCGAGCATTTCACCTATTTGGCCGATGCCAAACGTCGTGGCGTCCCTATGGAATTTGAAATGGGCGATGCCCGATTGACCTTGGAACGCTCGAACAAGAAATGGGGTTTTATGCTCGTCGATGCCTTTAGCTCCGATGCCATCCCTGCTCACTTGCTCACTATCGAATCGATCAAACTTTATCTCGATCGAGTCGAGGACGATGCGATCGTTGCTTTGCACATCTCGAATCGCTACCTCGATTTGGAACCCGTTGTCGAGAAAATCGTTCAAGAGTTAGGAATTGCCGCTCGCGTCCGACACGATTACGATCAAATGCCAATCGGCAAAACGGCATCCACATGGATTGCGATTAGCCGGAAGCTGGAAAATTTAGGGCCTCTCTTAGAGGATAAAAACTGGGATGAATTAGCCTCCCGTTCGGATGTCAGTTTGTGGAGCGACGATTTCACCCCCTTGCTGAATGTTCTGAAACCCGAATATCTCCGCTGGCTTCCGGGCGAACGACAAATGATTCGCCCCAAAACGATGAGAATTGGCATACCCTCCTCACCAGAATCGAAATAATCGACGATGCGTGCGAAACGGCAACAGAACGTATGCCGCTTAGAACATATATCTTTCCAATTCGTTCGCTTTGGTGAATCGAAATAATCGACGATGCGTGCAGGACTGCAAACAAATCCGTTGAAAAACCCCATGCCTCTGGCCGAATGCGTCAGCCCCAACCAAATCCCACAGAGGCGAAACCCCTTTGGCCTCATCCGCAGATTCTGATTCAATCGTTGATTTGGACCTTAGCCCGCTTCGCTTTGCCGATGATGGGGAGAGCCTCATCCCCAGAGTCTGTTTCAATCGTTGATTTCGCTACCCGTTCCACTGCTTGAGTGTCTCACGGGATTCCCCACACAGAGGCGGTCATTTGATACGGGTAGAGCATCAAAAATCGTTGTGTGATCGTTGAAAGGAGAATCCAAGTCGTTACGCGATCGTTGAAAGGAGGTTGATTTACTACAAAGAGAAGGCGGCCCAACGGGTGCTTTGGATCAACGGCCAAGGATAAATTCCAAAGCCCAAGGTCATAATCACACAAATAATTCCCACCACGAGCAAGAGGACCGAACGAGAAGGCTGAACGGGTTGCAGCGGCGTTCTCAGATAAAGGGCCATAATCACCCTCAGATAGTAGAAGGAAGCAATGGCCGCATTAATCGCCCCGATGAGGGCCAAGACACGGAACAGCTCCTGAAGAGGGGTCGTCGGTGGGGCCGCCATCGCAGAGAGGAACAAAAGGAGCTTGCCTGCAAATCCGGCCGTGAGTGGTAAACCAATAAAGCTCAATAACAGGACCGCCAAGAGAAAGGCCACCGTCGGTTGCGATTGCCCCAAACCAGCGAGATCATCAATCGATCGGACGGGTCGAGCATCGGAATTCAAATAAGCGAGCAAGGCCAAGGCGCCAATCGACATCGCCCCGTAGGCCACGAGATAGACCAAAATGCCATCCCCCCCCGAGGCAAAAAAGCGGTATCCATCGGTGCGATAAAGCTCACTCTGAGCGGGCCACACCGAAAGACCAATGAGCATGTAACCGGTGTTGGCAACCCCCGAATAGGCCAACATCCGGCGAAGATTGGTCTGCAACAAAGCCATGACATTCCCTGCCGTCATAGAAATGGCAGCCAAAATCCACACCATCATCATGACCCGTTTGGTAAAGTCCGGCGCCACATTGCCCGCTTCCCCCACGAAGCCAATCAATTTCCACAGGGCAGCAAAACCAGCTAATTTGGGGATAAACGATAAAAAGGCCACCGGACCCGAAGGGCCACCCTCGTACACATCGGGAGCGTAAAAGTGGAAGGGAAATGCCGTGATTCGGAAACCAATCCCCGTTAGAATCAGCACGAAGGCAATCAACGATTGATTCCCCAGATCACTCGACGAGTAGCGTGGAATCAGTTTGGAGATCACTTCGATGTTCGTGGTACCGGTAGTGCCATACAGGTAACTGAATCCGAAGAGCAAAAATGCCGAGGAGACCACGCTGAGCATGAAGTACTTCAGGGCCGATTCCTGTGCTTTCGCGTTGAGCGTCTTGGGAAGATACAACATCACATAGGTCGGAATACTGATGAGTTCTAATCCCAAAAAGAGAACGATCAGATCGTTGGCGGCACCAACCAAAGATACCCCCGAGATCGTCACGAGCAGGCAGGCTAAAAATTCTGCGGTGCGATCTTCTTCACACTCATCAAAAAACATCAAGGCCAAAATCAGGCCAAAGCCCACAGCGGTTAGGCGAATCCATTGAGCAAAGGCCGTATTCAGAACGGGGCTAACCGTCACGAGGATGCTATTGGTGCCATCGACATTTTGGGATTCAATATGGAATAGATAGTTCACACTCGCCGAGACCACCAATGCGATCAAGGCAACCAGAAGGGAGGCAATTCGTGGGAGTTTTGTGAATGCAGCCAGTAAGAAAAGTAAACAGGCTCCCCCAACCAAAACGATTTCTGGGAGGACAAAAGAAAAAACCTTCTGCAATGTTAGATCGGGTGACACCGAAAACTACCTCTTCCTAATAATGAAAAATAGTCGCCAATTCAGGTTCAAATCTATTTCGTAGTGTTATATTTCGAGACTCGTTGTTTAGCATCTTTGGCAATGACGGCCAGCGAGTCCACATCTCGTTTCATTGTGTCGAGTACCAGCTGCGGGAATAATCCCAGAACTAAACAAAGCGTGGTCAAGAACCCAACCGAGACTTTTTCCGAGGTGGTCATATCCATCACGGGGGAGGAAACAACGGGTTCTTTCAAGGGGCCAAAGAACATCCTTCGGGTCAGGGTCAAGGTATACCAAGCACTAAGGAAGATACCGAAGCCGGCAATCAGCCCGAAGGTCAGCCCCTTCCACGATAACTCCCGCAGGTCAAACAAGCCCGCCATCATTAACATTTCACTGATAAAGTTATTCAATCCGGGAAGCCCAACCGAAGCGAGAGCAATCACCATCATGAAGAAGGTCAGTACGGGTAATTTGTTCCACAGGCCGCCAAAATCGCTGATGCGAGTTGTTTGATACCGGCGGTAAATCATGCCGACCAAAATAAACATGGCGCCCGTCGAAAGCCCGTGATTCACCATATGGAGCAAAGACCCCCCTAACCCTTGAGCATTAAAGGCCAGCATTGCTAAAACGCAAAAGCCCAAGTGAGAGATAGAGGAATAGGCCACGAGTTTTCGGGCATCGCTTTGAGCAAAGGCACAAAACGCCACGTACAAAATCCCAACGGAGCCAAGCACCCCCAACAGAGGCAACCCCACGATGAGGGTGGCATCCGGAGCTAACGGCAGGCAAACACGAAGTAAGCCAAAGGTCCCCATTTTGGCCAACAGGGCCGAGAGCATTACCGTTACCCCCGTTGGGGCTTCGGAATAGGCCCCTGGTAACCAACTATGAAAGGGGACCAAGGGGATTTTCACGGCAAAGCCCACGGCCAAAGCGAGGAACAAGTACACCTGTGCGGTGCGCCATGTTCCGCTTAATTTATCGGCATCCACCAAATGTAATTGTTTTTGGATGAGCTGAGCCAATTCCGGAATCGAGAAGGTGAGAATCTGGGTTTGATCGTAAACGAATAGCACGACCCCAGCAATACCAAGCAGGGTAATCAATCCTCCGGCCAGTGTGTACACGAACAACTTCTTGGCGGCTTCCCGTCGCATGGCCCCTGTACCCCATGAGCCAATGAGGAACAGCACGGGGATTAGCGTTAATTCAAAAAACACATAGAACATCAGAAGGTCGAAACTCAGGAACACACCAATCACACCGGTAGCCAACAGAAACAACCACGAGAAGTAGCTACCGATTTTTTCGTATTGTTCGTCCCAACCAATCAGCACAACACAAAACAAAATGACACTCGAAAGAGCGACAAGCCACACATTCAAACCATCTAAACCAATGAAAAATTGGGCAGGCTTAATGTTGGGGGAATCATTCGAGATAATAAAGACGCTGTAACGGGTTGTGGAAGTTTCCTTGCCATCTTGCAACGGGTCACCGGGAACAAAGTGGGGCACAAAAACAGGTAACGCAGATGCCCCCGACTTGGCCGATGCAGTAAGAGGCGAAGAGGCATCGCGGCGGGCCAAAAATTCCTCTTCATTGGTGACAGCAGAGAAGACAATCCCCAAGGTCAAAATGAGATGGAGCAATGCGAAGACAACGGCCAGCAATTTCGCTTTTCGCTCATCGGCGAGGCGTAAAACAACGGCCGCAGCGAGAGGAAGCACCAACAGCGCTGGAAGAAGAAATCGAATTTGTTCCGCATTCAACATTACCGAGTTCCACCCCTTTTGAGAGATTCAAATTATTTTGCAAATAATACCAAGTAGGCAATAAAGGCAGCCACCCCCATTGCCATGGTGAGTGCATAAAACTGCACCAAGCCATTCTGGAGCGGACGAATCGCCTCTCCAATCCACTGAGGGAAACTAGCCAACAATCGAACCGTATCGAACACAACCGTTTCCATGCCCCGACAGAGTTTGCCGAGCGCTTCAAAGGGTTTTACAAAAATCGCTTGATAGATTTCATCCACATACAAGCGATTCAGAGATAACTCATACGCAGTGCCCGAATTCTTCGCGATCGTTTTCGCCGTGGCCGGATTCTTCACATACATAAACCATGCCAAGACCACACCCAGCAAAGCGACAGCACTCGAACCGATCATCAAAGGCCAATTCCAATGATGCTCGGCCGTTTGGCCAGCATTCGCTTGAACAAGGACCGGCGATTTTTCGAGGAAATGTTCAAACCACTGGGTCAGCCCTCCAAAAATGCCACCGACCACCAGAGCGCCCACAGCCAAAACAAGTAAGGGGATATTCATCACGGCGGTTTCGTGCGGATGAGAACCTTCCGGCATTTTCTCTTCCCCCCAGAAGGTGAGAAAATACGCTCGGAATGTGTAGAAGGCCGTTAAAAACGCAGTGGTAATGGCCACAATGAAGATGAACAAATACCACGAGCCATTGGCCCGATCATGACTGGATTCCCACAAGGCTTCCAGAATCATATCCTTGGACCAGAACCCCGAGAGTAAGGGCAAACCCGCAAGGGCCGCACCACCAATCAAAAACGAAAGATGCGTGACGGGGAGAACCTTACGCAAGCCAGAAAACATTCGCATGTCGATGGTATCATGCATGGCGTGCATGACCGATCCCGCCGAGAGAAACAACAACGCTTTGAAGAAAGCATGCGTTCCAAGGTGGAAGATCGCTGCCGTCACGGCCACAGAAGGGATCGCCACCCCCGAACATCCAAGGGCCATGAACATGAACCCCAGTTGACTCACCGTAGAATAGGCAAGGACTCGTTTGAGATCGTGCTGGGTCAAGGCAATAAACGCAGCAACGATTGCGGTGAGTCCCCCAGTCACCGAGATATAAAGCTGCACATCGGGGCAAAGCACATACAACGGGGCACACCGTGCCAACAGATACACCCCTGCGGTTACCATCGTTGCAGCATGGATCAACGCCGAGACCGGTGTAGGACCTTCCATCGCATCGGGCAACCACACATACAAGGGGAATTGGGCCGATTTACCGACGCATCCTAAGAAAATAAACAGGGCCGCCACCGATAACCAATCCGAG
>CAZFDX010000535.1:0-2058 GCA_964518325.1 uncultured Alcaligenaceae bacterium
TGTGGATTGTAAACAGGTTAAAAACGGCTTACTTCGAAGGAACAAATTTTAACGCAGGTCCGCAAATCAACTTTGGCGAGTTGCGGCCAAATTCTCAGGCGACTCGGGACTTGTATGTTTATTCTACGACTCGGGAAGCTCTGGTCTTTAGCCTGAAATTGCCCGAAGGTAAAACCGAACCTTGTTTACAAATTGATGAACCCCAACAGCTCCAAGGAGAGGAATTCTCGCGATTCGCTGCTTGGGCTAACAGCGTTGAAAATAGTGTGGTCCGCTGTGCCTATCGGGTTCGCCTTCGCTTGAGTGAACGTGTTCAAACGGAAACAGGTCTGCAACAACTCGACCTAGGCCCCATTGGCAAACAATTATCTGTGGAATCCTCGACAGGGGGAATCGTCAAATGTTTCTTGGTTGGTCGAGTTTTCACGGATGATCTTTCTTTTCCGGGGGGTTCTGGTACCCTCGATTTCAGTACCGTTCAATCCGACCAAGGAGCAACCAAAGTTTTGCCGCTGCAAGCCAATCGGAAGGGGTTAGAATTGAAGGTTGCCAAAGATCAATTGGTCCCCAACTACCTCGAAGCCACTTTGGATTCGAGCGGAGAATTACTCGGGAAGAAAAACTGGCGTTTGATTGTGACGATTCCCACGAATAAACTGTTTGGTCCCCTACCGAATGCCAGTGCGGTTGTTTTGGAAACGAATGATACCCAACCGCGAAAAATCGTGATCCCTGTTCGAGGAACGGGTTCTTCCGCAGCAAGCCCCTTCTAATCTAGGTATTTTCACCCATCAAAAATACATCCATTTTTCACCCATCAAAATCATCACAGCAGGTATTGGTTCCTTCCCTGAGATGATTGAAAATGAGGCTATGCAAAATTGAGTGACGCTGTGAAAGAAGCGATTTATATTCGCTTGTGAGGCCTTAGAAATTCATTCTATTTTCGCTTGTTTGGTCGGAGCCAATCGGGGAGGATGCGAGCCGCTTCGGAACGTCTTGTGGGTTCGACATAAATTTCATCATTAGGCTGAACGGTGTAATTCGTGGTAGGGTCCCCCTTGATAAGAATAGCTTCCAAATCCACTTCTAATCGTTCGGGGGGTAGGCCCACAGCAACATTATCACGCACGATCCACGCTTTTCGAGGTTCTGCCAACCGGCTGACTCCGCCTGCCCGTTGGAGAAATTCCACCACCGTTTCATGACCTTGATAGGGAATGGCCCGAGCATCCCCATGAACGGGGCCGAATAATTGAACATATCGACTCCGAAAAACGGTCACTCGGCACTTGACCGATTTGGGGTCACTTCCTGTTTCTCGTGCGACATTTTCAGCGATTTGTTCGGTGGTGAGTCCGACGGCCTGAACAGTTGCATAATTCGCTAAATGCAAATTACCATCGGGATGAACCAAATACTCTCCCGAAAATTCAGGACGAGTTTCATGAATAATCTCAACTCGATCCGGAAAGCGCAGGGTATAATCGATCCAATTTTGATGAGACTGAGGGGGAACCTCTAGCAGCGAGCGCAACTGCGAGCGAGTGCTATTACAACCCATCAGCACCCCAACACCGAGAACGAGACTCGCAAGACAACGGCTCATCGTCGTCAATATCGGCAAAGTCGTTAAAGTGACTTCAGATTATTTTCGGTGGGTAAAAAAAAGAACCCCTTGTCCGTACAGACAAGGGGTCGAGTTATTTTCGGTGGCTCAAAAAAAAGAACCCCTTGTCCATACAGACAAGGGGTCGAGTATATCGTTATTTTCAAAGATCGATCAGCTACCGCCACCAGCAGCACCAGCTTTAGCAGCCACGTTAGAGAAGGTGGCGTTGGCGTTCGAGCCAAGGGTGGTGATTGCTGCAATGCAGACCACGATGACGGTCGCTTATACACAGCTGACGCCGCCAACGATCGACCCAGCGTATATCTTCATGGACGCAGCAAGCTTACAGATCAATTGAAGAATGACTTTTATCATCTTTCCTGCGTACGGCAGGGAATTACTGACGGTATTGAATTTTTGGGAGCATCGTGTCGTTAAAGGCACAA
>CAZFDX010000536.1:0-1662 GCA_964518325.1 uncultured Alcaligenaceae bacterium
TTCCTTGCACGCCAACGGCCCACGCACCCGCTCATGCCGATCCGATTTCGTTCCGATTGTCCCTTTGATAATTCCGTCAAAATTTGTAGACAATAGTAGACCGTGACCTTTTTCTGTTGTGGTGTTTATGTACGAACACGACTTAATCCTGATGTCCGCATTGATATTCGCCCCCGCGGCCTTTGGGTTGGGTTGCCTACTCCTTCCCAAAAGTTGGCTCGAATTCACCCGCTGGTTTGCCCTGACCGGTTCGGTGGTGACTCTCATTCTGAGCCTGATTCTTTTGGTGGATTACTACAATCGGCTCGATTTTCATCGGGGGCCGAAGACCCTGAACGATCATTCGAGCTTGTTAGAAGCTCGGGTTGATGAGGCCGCTCGCAGAGCTGCGCTGGAATTGCCCGGTTCTCGGGAAGGATACGATTGTTATGCTTCGGTCCCTTGGGTGGAAAAGTTTAACATCAATTACGAAATCGGGGTCGATGGCCTGAGCTTGCCCTTGATTGTTTTAACGACGATTATTTTTGTGGTTTCGGTCCTTGCGAGTTGGTCGATCCAAGAGAATATCCGAGTTTATTTTGCCTTTCTGCTGATTTTGGAAACAGGGGTACTTGGGGTTTTTCATGCCCTCGATTTATTCTTGTTTTACGTCTTCTACGAAGTGATGCTGATCCCCATGTATTTCCTCATTGGCTTATGGGGGGGGGCACGGCGGAAATATGCCGCCATGAAATTTGTCATTTACACCCTTGTGGGGAGTGTATTGCTCCTAGTGGCCATTATTCTGCTCTCCTTTGTCGAGGTGCGAGATTATTTCGATAAACCGATGGTAGACACCACGGCAGCGATTCGCAAACGAGAGTCGCCGAATCTGGTGGAAAGCGATGCCCGATCGATGCACACCTTCAGTATCCCCGTGCTGCAACGGGTCGGCCAAGTGGCTATGTTAGAATTGACGGGGCAGGCCCATCGGATTGCAGCAAAACCGAAATCGGAAGGGGCGAGAACCCCTCGTTGGGACCCCAAACCTCGACCCGATGGACAGATTGAACTTCTCGGCAGAGAGGTCCCCTCAGGAGAGGCGAAATCTCGCCGAGCGGATGATCCAATCTATAAATCATCGTATCAATATCTGATCTTTATCTTGTTGTTTGTCGGCTTTGCGATTAAGGTACCGTTAATCCCGTTACATTCTTGGTTGCCGGATGCCCACGTCGAAGCCCCCACCCCTATTAGTATGATTCTTGCGGGTGTCCTGCTAAAATTAGGTGGCTATGGGATTTTCCGGATTGCCTATCCCATTTGTCCTTATGCTGCTCACGAACTTTCGGGATGGATCGCCGGCCTTGGAGCGTTTGCCATCATCTATGGGGCGTTGGTTTGCCTTGGTCAGACCGATTTCAAACGTTTGTTGGCTTATTCTTCGATTAGTCACATGGGGGATGTGATTTTAGGGCTGGGAGCGTGGACAGGGGGGAGGGAATGGAACTAATGGGCTTGGGCAATGAAAGGGTCTGTCTATAAAATTATTGCCCATGGCATTACCTCCGCTAGGATGTTTGTGATCATAAGGGTGTTTTTCGAACGCGCACATCATAGTGACGTTAATGGATTAGGGGGATTATGGACCTGGAATCCGTTTAGTGGGGAAATGGCGGATGG
>CAZFDX010000537.1:0-5575 GCA_964518325.1 uncultured Alcaligenaceae bacterium
CGTTATAGCATTACGGTTCACGGCCCAGAAGAATGGGATCGCCCCGAGGCACTTTCGTTAAAAGAAAAGTACGAACAAGCTCAATTCGTTGTGGCCGTCACCGATTATGGCCGTTGCCAAGTGTATCGATGGATTGACAAACAGTATTGGTCGCGGGTACATGTGGTGCATTGTGGAGTCGATGAAGGATTTTTGCAACTCGAACCGACACCCGTTCCCGATACGAATCAACTGGTACTGGTCGCAGGATTAGTCGAACAGAAAGGTCATTTATTGTTGTTGCCGGCCCTTCAACGGGTCAAACAACAGGGATATTCTTTCCGGATGATCTTCGTGGGGGATGGTCCACTCCGAACGACATTAGAAAACGAAGTGGCCCGCCTTGGCTTGCAAGATTCGGTCGTGTTTGCCGGCTGGAGAAGTAATGCCGAAGTCCGAGAATACCTGAAACAGTCGCGGGCGTTAGTGATGCCTAGCTTTGCGGAAAACCTTCCGGTGGCCATGATGGAAGCCCTCGCGATGGGGCGCCCCGTTTTAGGAACGTACATCGCAGGGGTTCCCGAACTGGTAGAAGCAGGTCAAAATGGTTGGCTTGTCCCCGCTGGGAATGCAGAAAGCACAGCCCAAGCAATTATCCAAATTTTACAAACCCCGACCGATCGATTAACCCAGATGGGAAACGCCGGTGTGCAAAAGGTTCGGCAAAATCATAATGCCCACACCGAGGCAGAGAAAATGAAGCAGCTGTTTGAAACACTCGGGCAGACCCAGCAGAGAAATTGAAACAGTGGTTTGAAACACTCGGGTTGTTGTGCCCCCAGCAATCGTGCTGCGATCCCTCTCCGCAAGATTCTCTTCTCAAACCGGTGAATAATCCCTATCCTGAGAAACGTCCATCACAATAAGGAGATCAACATGAGGACGATTCTGACGTTATTGACACTCAGTCTGGGGGTCACCATGACACACGCAGCAGGTCAAACGGTGGAATATGAATTTGAAGGGACCAAACTCAAGGGATATTTGGCCGTCCCCAAAGATGCGAAAGGGAAACTACCCGGAATTTTAGTGGTTCATGAATGGTGGGGGCTAAACGATTACGCCAAGAAACGGGCCGATATGCTCGCCGAACTGGGGTACGTTGCCTTCTGCGTGGATATGTATGGGGATGGCAAAACCACCGAGCATCCCAAAGAAGCCGGCGAAATGGCCACGGCCGTGCGCTCCAACATTAAAGTTTGGCAAGGACGTGCATTAGCAGGGTTGAAAAAACTCGCCTCTCATGAAAATGTGGATAGCACGAAATTGGCCGCCATCGGTTATTGCTTCGGGGGTTCGACGGCCCTGAAATTGGCTTACACCGGTGCCGACCTGAAAGCGGTGGCCACCTTCCATGCTGCCCTCCCCACCCCCAGCGAAACCGATGCCCAAGCGATCAAAGCACGGGTTTTAGTCTGTCACGGGGCCGAAGATAAATTCATTGCCGAAAAGGATATTAAAGCCTTTCAGGATGCCCTTCAAAAGGCAAAGGTCAAACTTCAGTTTGAATCGTACCCTGGTGCCGTCCACAGCTTCACCGTCAAAGGAATCGATGAGAAAAAGATTTCGGGCTTAGCCTATAACGAAGAGGCCGACAAAAAATCTTGGGAAGCGATGCAAAAACTATTCAAGGAAGTTTTCGCCACCAAGTAAGTCTCTTTCGATTCTTTGAGACGAACTAAGTCCCTGACGAACTGATTCCTTGACTGACTAAATCCCTTTCGTTTGAGTTCACTTTTATGCCCCCCCCCTCGCTTCGACCATCGCAAATTCAACCTTTGGGAGATCAGGCCCTTTTACTCCGTTGGGAATCGGAACAACAGGCTCAGCAGGCCTATTTCACTTTGGATTCTCAACAACTCCCTTGGGTTCGGGACCTCGTTTTGGCCTATAGCACTTTGGGCGTCTATCTCGAAACTTCGTTAATCACCCTGCAAAAAGCCTGTGCCGCGTTACAGGAAATTCCCTGTGTGAACGAGGAGAAAATGCTGGCACCTCGCACACATATCATCCCCGTCTGTTACGAACTTGGTGACGATTTCCTCTTCGTGGCCGAGCAAAAGTCGTTGACACCTGCGGAGCTGATTTATCATCATACACGGGTGACCTATCGCATTTACGCCATGGGGTTTTGTCCGGGTTTTCCTTACTTGGGTTACCTTCCTTCCGAATTATGTGGTCTGCCCCGATTGAGAACCCCGCGAGTGCGAGTCGAGGCAGGAAGCGTTGGTTTAACGGGTCGGCAAACGGGAATTTATCCACTGGAAAGGCCCGGAGGCTGGCCCTTGATTGGAAAAACCCCCTTGGAATTGGTGAATGTTGAAGAGGGGTACTTTCCGTTGCAGGTGGGGGATCAGGTGAAATTCGTGGCGATCGATCGTGCAGAATACCACAAAAGGTATCGCAAGCGGGAACTGTAGGTGCCAACCAAAATCGAGCCGCAATCTTGCCCTTATGTTACAGGTTGAAGGCACTTTTCAGGCAAGACAGAGCTTCTTCCCCGCGATCCGCCGCGACCACCACGCTCACACAAACTTCCGAGGTGTTAATCATCGAGATGTTGATATTCTTGTTCGCCAAGGCGCCAAACATGGTGCGGGCCACCCCAGTATGAGTCCGCATTCCCACGCCGGTGACGTGCAAAATGGCAATATCCTCCACAGCAACGACTCGCACGGTCGGATCAATCTCGCTGACTCGTTTTTGCGTCAAAGCAAGGGCTTTGTTCAGGTCTGCTTTGGGAACGGTAAAAGAAAGTTCGGCCTTTCCGGGAGCAGTGATGTTTTGAACGATCATATCCACGAGAATTTTTCCTTCGGCAATCGCTTGGAAGACCTTGGAGCAGTTGCCCGGTTGATCCGGAAGGTCCATTACGGAGATGCGTCCGTAGCTTGAATCGAGCCGCACGCCGGAAATCACAATATCTTCCATACCGGTCAGGCGTTGCGTGGCGGCGGCTAAATCCCCGACGGTCGCGCGGGGGGGGCGGGTCGCAAACTCGGCAGAGAGAACCGGTTGATTGATCGATTCCGAAGGGGTAATTCCCGAGCCAAAGCGTTTTTGATCCAAGGCAAAGGCTTCATGCACGGCCTTCAAGGCCCGTTGACCATCGGCTTTATCGACCAGCACCGAGATTTTGATGTCGCCGGTGGTAATCATCTTCATGTTGACTTGTTCTTGGGCCAAGGCAGCGAACATTTTCTCTGCCACTCCCGAATGGGTTCGCATTCCCGACCCCACGATGGAAACTTTGCAAACATCTTCAACGGGAGCAATCGTCCCGCCGAGTTCTTCAATCAGGGGCCGTAACGTCGCAATCGTGAGGTTCAGATCGTTCCGCATGACGGTAAAGCCAATGGCGGCCTTGCCACCGGCCCCCGCCGATTGCCCGATCATATCGACGGCAATGTTCTTGGCCGCGATCGCAGCAAAAATCTTGTGGCTGACCCCTGGCACATCGGGAACATTTTCGAGGAAGACGCGGGCTTCATCTTTCGCCAAGGCCGCCCCGCAAACGGGGAAACGGGTCATCCACTCGGTTTCTGGGATGATCCACGTTCCTTCGGCATCGGAAAAGCTCGAACGAACCATTAAGGGTACATCGAACTTTTTGCCGAACTCGATCGAGCGTGAGTGCATCACGCCGGCCCCCATACTGGCCATTTCGAGCATCTCGTCGTAGCTGATGGCATCCATTTTTCGGGCTTCGGGCACAAGTCGCGGATCGGTCGTGTAAACGCCATCCACATCGGTATAAATTTCGCACTCGACCTGATCGGTCCCTTGCAGTTTAAGGGCAGCCGCTAAAGCCACGGCGGTGGTATCTGAGCCGCCCCGCCCTAAGGTGGTGATATTCTCTTTGTCATCGACCCCTTGGAATCCAGCCACGATAACGATCTTATTTTCTGCCAAGGCCGAGCGCATCCGTTCGGTAGAAATTTCTTTGATGCGTGCTTTGGTATGGGTAGAATCGGTCAAAATCCCGACTTGAACACCGGTGAAAGAAACGGCCTGCTCTCCCAAGGCTTGAATGGCCATGGCCATTAACGCTATGGAGATTTGCTCACCGGTGGCCAAGAGCATATCCATTTCCCGCGCTGGGGGGGTTTCGGTAATTTCGTGTGCCAATGCGATCAGGTCATCTGTGGTATCGCCCCGAGCCGAAACCACCACCACCACTTGATAACCCGCTTTTTTCGCGCGAATGGCTCGGCGGGCTGCCCGCATAATTCTCTCGGCATTGGCCACACTCGAACCACCAAATTTTTGCACCACAATCGGCATAAGGCCTACTCTTAAATAATCTCCGAATCGATCGGAATGGTTAGAAAAATCGTGTCTCCTCATTGATTCTAAAACTTGCAGGGACACTGGAAAGAGGATGCCCACATTCCCTTGAAAATCCCCCTCTATCAATCGATATTGCTGCGATATGGATGGGTTTCTTGTGGATGGATTTCTCTGGATCGGAGTACGCCCAAAAATTTCTGAAATTCTATCCGATGACACCCTCTCTCAACAGGAACCACCAGCGATCATCCCCACTCTCCATTTTCCACTCTCCATTTTCCATTCTCCATTCTCCACTCGTCACGCTCCGCCCTCTTCACACATTTCGTTTATGTATTTTTGATGAATGCTCGATGTACCAACATTCATATGAGATTTACACAATCTTCAACCGCATCCCCTCTGACACCAGTAAGATTGCAGCGTCGTTTTTTGGATTGTTGGAGTTTCTTTCATGGGTCGCAAATGGATTGGGGTGGTGCCGGCGGTTTTGTGCCTGCTGTTGAGCGGTTGTGGTGCCCCTCCGCAATATCCGGTGAATGGCACGGTCACGTTTAATGGCAAGCCTCTTTCGGGCTGCAAGGTCATCTTCTATCCCGATGTTGCGGAAGTCAATCCAGAAGTTCACGGCTTTGGCTTTGGCGTTACGGATGAGAATGGCCGTTACGAGATTCAACATCCACAAGGACCAAAGGGGATTCGGGCAGGTCGTTACAAGGTTGCCTTTATTTGCTGGGTCGATTCCAACGGCAAACCCGTGCCCTTCGATGCCAAACCCAGCGAGTACCCTGGTGGTTTGAAAAACCTCGTCGGTGAGAAATACGAAGCCCCCAGTAGTTCGCCCGAGACAGCTACCGTTCCGGTCGGCGGGAAAACCATTGATTTTAACCTGTAACCATGAAATCTTGTGCAATTTTTGCACGGACTAATCCTTATTAAGGAGTCGATTATGATTCGTTTGCGTTCGGCCTTCACGTTGATCGAATTGCTGGTGGTCATTGCGATCATCGCAATTTTGATCGGTCTGTTATTGCCGGCAGTACAGAAAGTGCGTGAAGCTGCAAACAAAGCCAGCTGCCAAAACTATCTCAAACAAATAGGGATTGCATGTTACTCGTTCCACGATAGCGAAGGCGGCTGGCCGATGGGTGCTGAATTCCAAGTGGGATCGGCTTGGGCGGCATTTATTGTTCCCTATTTAGAGCAAGAAGCTGCCTACAACGACTTTAGCTTTGTAGAAGGAATG
>CAZFDX010000538.1:0-3002 GCA_964518325.1 uncultured Alcaligenaceae bacterium
GGCCAGCTCTTCTCGATATTCGTTGAGTCGCGGATCGATTTGTTTAACCCAAGTTCTTTCCCCGTGAGTGACCCCATCGAGATTGGCCACCATTCGGTAGTAATCGCGTTGAGTAATGGGATCGAATTTATGATCGTGGCAACGGGCACAGGCCACGGTTAACCCCAGAAAGGTTTGACCGACCGTCGAAATAATATCTTCGAGTTCATCATGTCGGGCTATTTTATTGGCAATGGCATTGGTCCCTAGCACCGTGTTATGAATCCCCGCCACGAGGAACCCCGTTGCTTGGATCGCTTCCAGATCGGTCGGTTGAATGGCATCGCCTGCAATTTGATATTTCGCGAATTGATTGTAAGGCATATCGCGGTTTAGGGCTTTAATCACAAAGTCGCGATAGTGGTAGGCATTCGGTCGAGGATTATTGCGCTCGAAGCCGTCACTTTCTCCATAACGCACAATATCCAACCAATAACGCGCCCAGCGTTCCCCATATTGAGGCGATGCCAGTAAATCATCGACTAATTGACGATAAGCCCGCTCCGAGGGGTCCTTGACAAATCGATCCACCACCTCCACAGGAGGAGGCAACCCCACGAGGTCAAAATACAAACGCCGAACCAAGGTTCGGGGGTCCGCTGGTGGCGAGGGGGTGAGTTTTTTCTCTTTCAACTTGGCCCGAATCAACGCATCGATCGGAGATTCGGCATCGATCCCTTCTCCTTTGGGAATCGCAGGACGTTTCACTGGTTGCAATGCCCACCAATCTCGTCCGGCCCGATGCTCGGTGGTGATGGCAAAAGGATCAATCGGATCGGTTCCCCATTTCGCACCTTGTTCTAGCCAAGCTTTGAGGATTTGCTTCTCAGCTTCGGGAAGGGGTTTTTTCGGTGGCATACGGTCATTCTTAATCTTACGCCACAATAAACTTTGCTCGGGTTTGTGGGGGACCACAGCCGCGGCGGTATCGCCTCCTGCCAAACTTCCTTTTAATGTCGAAAGGTCCAACCCGCCTTTAGCATCTTCCCCAAGGTGGCAATCCAAGCAGCGATGAATTAGAATCGGTGCCACTTGTTTATCGAAATCGATCGGGGTGGCAGCTTCTGCCCATCGAATAGTCCAGATCACGAGAGAGAGAATGATCGCGAATCGCATAAGGGACACCCTGAAAGTGTGCCGGTGGGTATGAACAGCATGATACCAAAAGGAAGAAGCTAGCTCAACGAAAATGATTCCCCTCTCGCGATTTTCGAGTTTTTTTCAGGGATGTCGCTGAGGGAAATTTTGGTCTCTTGTTCAACGTTTTGATGTTCGCAAAGAAACGTGATTTCACAAGGTTTCTCGGAACCTTTTTGATTCCCCTCTAAACGGCCGATGGAGGGATAGGCTTTGCCAAATACCGGTAATCCCCTTCTCTGCGAGTGATTCCCACCCGATCGAGATATTCACAAATGGGAACGGCATATTTTCGGGTGGTTCCTAAAAGGTCACGAATTTCAGCAACGGTCAGCGCCGGTTGCTGAGCCATTTTTTGGGTCAACAGCGATTGCATTTGTGCCACATGCTCGGCGTGTAAGTAGATGGTATCGCTGATTTTGACCAGTAAACCTTCTGCACAGGCCACCTCGAAAATTTCCATCAGCAGGGCCGTATTTCCCGAGGCTTTGGGGCCAAAGGTACTTGGTTCGGGGGGCTGGAACCCCGCTTTCAGATGGGCTTCGACCACTTGATCTTTTAACTTGATTTGGTTGACAGAAAGTTTGGGTTTGAAATCCCGCCGAGCTATTCCTCGTCCGCGAACTACGATTAGTTTTTTCTGGATTAGATTATCGGTGAGTTTCTGGAGTAACTCATCGTTTTTGACATAAGCGAGCTGAGCCAAAACCGCTTGCCGATCATGGGCGGTCAGCAAGGGCTTTTCCGTGTGGAGTTTCTGTAGGATTTCGAGAATGCGAGCTTCTAAAATTTCCAGTCGATCGCTGGCAATCAACAAGGTACGACTCCCTTGCGAGATCGCAGTCAACTTTCCTTGCTGCACAAGAATATCCGCGAGCTTAGGTCCCTGCGAGGGAGAAACACCTATTCCCCGAACGATGTCCGGCCATTCTAAACCTTGTAATCCTGCGAACCAAGCCAAGGCTTCCATACGGATCAGGGGGTCCGTATCATTGAGTTTCTTGATGGCTTCCAAATCCTCTTTGTGGCGACGCCGGAGCTTCTGCCCGACCGGTTGCAGAATCTTCCCCCCCCCCAAGGTCCAAGTGGCAGACGAATCCCTTAGCACAAAGCCTTGTCCCCAAGTGGCGGTCACTTCTCCATCAAGAAATAATTGGGCATAGCCCCAAGCGCCCGGTTCTAACACATCGCCTTCCAGAAGGGAAACACTCCCCAATAGTTCTTGCGTGCCGATGTGAAATCGACAAGTGAGCCGATGCTTCAACGGTTTTTTGATCGAGGGCAAAGCATGCAGATAAACAGACACCACCCGCGAAGGAACTAAATATCTCGGGGTGGCAAGCTCTTGTCCCCGTTCCACCTCCTGATGGTTCACCCCTGCCAAATTAATCGCGGCCCGTTGCCCCCGATGCACTTCTTCAACAGGTTGATCGTGATGTTGAAGCGAGCGGACCCGAACCAATTCTCGTTTGGGTAACCATTCCACTTCGTCGCCTACCTTCAGTTGACCCGAATAGACCGAACCCGTGACGACCGTTCCATGCCCCTGAACGATAAAACTCCGGTCGATCGGAATGCGGAACCATTCCTCCTGATTTTGAATTTGAACTTTTTGACATTGTTCGATTAGGGCCTTTTTCAGCTCGTCTAATCCTTGTCCCGTGTGGGCCGAGACCGGCACGATGGGAGCATTTTCCAAAAAGCTCCCGCGAACGAAATCGGCAATTTCCAAGGCAACCACACCGGCAGTCGTTTCATCCACCAGATCGATTTTGGTAATGACGACCAGACCTTGTTGAATCCCGAGGAGTTTGAGAATCTCGAAA
>CAZFDX010000539.1:0-6485 GCA_964518325.1 uncultured Alcaligenaceae bacterium
CAAATCCTTCGGCACCTTGAGCAAAGCCTACAAGAAGGACGGCAAACAATTTGGGGTGATCGAAGTGACGGTCATCATTCCCTTAACGGCAATCAAATCTCCAGGGGGGGATATTGCTTTCAAAGGAGAAACCAAGTTGGAAATGAAAACGGTGATGGATGTTTGCATCGATGGCACTTCGAGCGAAGGGAATGCCTCGATGGGTTTCAAAATGAAAGGGGATGCGTCCCTGATGGGGATCGATCTGACGATTGATGTTTCCAACGAATCGAAGACCGTTGCCGTCCCGAAGAAGTAACATTTCTCCCGATTTTCCAAAGACCGTCCCGCAGCCATTTCGTGCCAATCGAAGTAAGGTTGTCGTGATTGGTAAGCCCAAGATCATATCATTTGGTAGCAGCGTCCAATCAAGATACGCCTTGGGCGCCTGATTCAGTCACGATCGGCGATCAAAATGAAAAGGTTCATTTATCGGGAAGGGGCTTATTTCACCCCAACAATTTTGTACTCACCCACATGAATTTCCCCTTTTTTGTCCCCGACGACATTGAGGGTATGGTGAATGGTGGTTTTGATTGAAGTTCCATCGGCGGCCTTGAGTTTCAAATCGATCTTTTGTTGCATGACCGGTGCCAATTCCGGAATTTTGAGCGTAATCGTTTTGTTGTCGGCGCCGAGTTGAACGCTGTCGATCTCCAGATCATCGCGTCCCTCTTTTTTGGGATCACTCACTTTGTATTGTTTGGAACCATAAGCCTGTGTCCAACGATAGTTCCAGCGTTGGATGCTATAGCTATCCACATCTTCGGCGGTTTTCTTCTCAAGCGGGTCCGAGAAAGTGAGGGTTAATTCGCCGGTTTTGGCATGCAGGGCGATCGGAAGATTCGCGGGTTTTCCCGTGTATCGAACCCGATACAAGCCCGCATCTTTCCCTGCTCGCGTTTGCCAGCCCCGTAGACCCGTGAGGAAAAGGGCATTTTGCTTTTCGTTGAATCTCAGCCGGCAAATACCGCTGTCGAACTTCAACGGGAGCGGAACGCCCCCCCCTTGCATTTGCCCTGCCACTTCTTCTTTCAGGACTAAATACAGGGTGCAAGTCCCGTAGGAAGCATGCAATAACTGCCCCGACAAGGGACCAAATTGATTACTGGTGATCCAACCTTGTCCCCCGTTAGAATTATCAACGTCTTTGGGCATCCAGCACAAGGGATTATCGCGGACGGTCGGTTTCGTAGGTTGATTCACGAAATCGGGCACACCAAGGAACGTGCCGGCTTTGACCCAATTCAATGGGCAAACGGGGGTCCAAGTACCTTCGTTATCGCCACAGGTCAGTTCCCCTTTGGGGCCAACACCCATCCCGTTGGGGGCGCGTAACCCCCGAGCCACGACCTCGAATTTTTCACCATCTTTGGATACTTTGAACATGCAACCATGATGCGGAGTGATTTTGTCCCAGCCGCTGCCTCCAGGTCGAACAGGCCCCCCCTTGGTGAAGTAGAAATTCCCTTCGGAATCGGTTTGCAGCTCGAAGGCAAATTCGTGGAAGTTTTGGGTAATCATCACATCGTTATTGAAGCATTCATAGGCATCGGCTTCACCATCATTGTTCAGGTCCTTCAAACGGGTGATTTGATCTCGACCGAGAACGTAAATTTCGTTGCCTACCACCTTCAATCCTAGAGCGTGGAATAAACCGGCTGCGTAGCGTTTCCAAGTCACTTTCTCAAGATTTTCGTCGATTCCTGAGACAATCCAAACATCGCCGCTCCATGTGGAAACGGCAATCCGACCATCCGGCAGGAAATCGAAACCACCAAAGCGCATCCAAGATTTGTAGGGATTTTTGAACGGCACTTCGATCTCATCGAGGGTATAGGCCCATTTCTCGTCTCCTTTTTTCCCTTTGGTGGTGACGGTTTCTTTCCATAATGCTTCCCCCCCTTTCAGTAACGGGGAGAGGTCTTTAGTACCCTTGATTGCTTGGAGAGATTTTAGCCCTTCTGCTTTATCTTTACCGCTCCAAGTGACGAGTCGGACTTGGCTTGCGGATTCGCTGGGGGGAAGTTTCACAATAATCCGAGCGTTCTCAACAATTTCCAACGTGGCCCCTTCTGCACCGATCACCCGAACCAAGGTCACGTTCTCTCCTTTGGTCAGTGTGGCGATTCCTTCTGAGATGGTGCCTTTGGCCTCATCGACATCGGCCACCACACAAATTAAAGGATCGTTATGTTTCGATATGTTGAAATGACGGGTTACCACAATTTGTCCTTCGACTTTTTCGATCACAGGTTGTTCGTGCACTTCGGTTGTGCCGACGGTGTACAGAAAAACCACTTCTTTACCCGTGCGGATCAGCCCCTTGTATTTGGCCCAATCGCGAGGGAGCGGCCCATGCGGAATCGAACGCGGGTCTTTCAGATCGTTCCCTTTGGCCCAACCGGGAGCATATTTGGTCCCTTGAATTTGTGTACCGGAGATACTAGGGTTCGAGCCATGCCCGCCGTCAAAAACCACTCCCTTTAGATTCAGGAATCCGCCAGACCAACCCGCTGCCAAGCGCAGGGTTTCTGTATCAAATATCACGCCACCAAGGGGGATTTTCTCGCCGTTGTTCTCGAACTTTACGGCAATTCCCTTGAGGGGGACGTTTCCTTTAGGTGCCAGATTTACGAAGGTGCCCGAAAGAAAGGGACCATAATCCATTTCATCGTGGGGAGCTGCGTACAAACCACTTGGGAGAACGCTGAACAAAAGCGTCCAAAGAATTTTTCTCATGCTTGTTCAAAAAGGGTTAGTGAGGAAGGCGGGCGATCTGCTTTCTAGTTTACGAAACCGCTGCTCATTTGGAACACTCAGCCCCCATACCTCGGCGAATTTCTGAAAAGCCCCCCCCCTGCTTTGAAGTTTGAAGAGAAAAGAAAGAACGATTCCATTAAATCAGATTCCTCACAGAGAGTTGAACAGGTGTCTGACGGGATACCAAGGGTTGTAGAGCTAGTTCCAAGTAGGTGGAACATCAACGATGCGGTATCGACAGGAGCATAGAGCATCAGAGGAATAGCATCATGCAATGATGGTGACCGTTACCCCCATCTGGAAATGGCTCTCGCAAATTAGACAGCCAAAAGGGATTGGAAAAGATCAGAGATAAAAGGTTTTTGTTGTTTTGATTAAGAAGTCGGGACGATCATCTTACGAACTATCCACTATCGGTAAGACTTGATAGCATACCTAAACATCCTTTTTTTGGGTATCACCATGCCATTAACTTTGAATTGTCCCAAGTGCCATAAACCATTCCGTGTGCGGGATGAATCGATCGGCCAACGGGTGAAATGTCCCAGTTGCGGAGCGATTCTTCATGTCCCCTCGACGTTGTCACCGGTTTCTCAAGCAGGAGATGGTTCCGGAGAGCAATTAGCGCCAGATGATTTTTCGGAATCGAGTAAACCGCTGGCAGGGGCTGCCCCTCCCCGTTTACCGAAACCCATGACTTCGACCCCTTCGGTACCTTCGTTGGACCAAATGTTAGCGGCAGGGGGGGGGATAAAGCGCCCCAAACCCGGCGATGAGGTGGACCTTGGTGCGACGGACCCTTCGGCCTTGCCGGCCCCGCCCAGTATCAAAATGGGGGCGCCGCCGCCCCGTCCCTCGAATCCTCAAAATATCCCAGAGCCGAATCGAGATCGCCCCACAGGTATGCGGTCCGCAGGGGTTTCTCCCCCAGCCGTATCACCGACCACTTCCGTTTTAGAACACGAAAAAGGCTGGAAGAAGACCCGTTCCGCTTTAGGATGGATTCGCTTTGGATTCTTGCTCCTTTGTGTACCGGTCCTCCTTGCAGGGGCAGAAGCCATTTTCACGGGTCTCGATTCCTCGGGGGATTTAGCTCCGTTTCTGACTAAACCCGGTTACACCGTCGTGAAAGAAGAGCCTTTCTCCCCTTGGAAACCGACGTTCCTAAGGGAAATCACCTATGCCACATTCTTCGTCTTTGGCTTGTTATTTGGACTACTCAACTGGATTGGTCGCGCGAAACTTTTGTCTCTTCCGGCACCTGCGAAGGGGAAAGGTCTCGCCCTTGCGAGTTGGTTTTTCTTCACGATTGGTATCGTCGCGGCGATCGCGGCCCCGATCTTACTAAGCGATTTCCGTAGCCGATGGTTGCCCACCTTAGAAATCCCTGCCGAGACTCAACCAATCGTTTTAACCGTGGCCGTGGGGTCGTTCTTAATTAGTGAAACTTGCCTGATGCTCACCTTAGTTCAAGCAGGATGGGCCATCGGTCGTGCCAAAATTAGTTCTGAGTTGGCCTTTACTGCCTTCTTAATTGTGGCTCCGTTAATGGGCTTGTTCATTACCAACCTCTTTTTCCCCATTCTTCCGGTCAATGAATCCCTTATTCAACGCCAAGAAGCATTGAATGAAAAGTTCGAGAGAGTCTTTTATCTCTCGGCCATTATGTATGGCCTGTGCGTGGTGTGGATATTCCGTTGGATTGGAACGATAGGGGTTGTGAAAAAGGCAATCAAAAAAGCACTGACACCGGCCTAATGATTTCCGATGTTCAGACGATTTTAAGAGAGGGCCTTGCGTTTTTCTTCGATGAATTTGATGTGGTGCGGGATATGATTCACGGCACTTTGTAACAATTGTTCCAACGTGACCAATCCCTTCTCACTATGAACCCCCTGACGAGTAAAGGCCTCGGCGGGGAGACGACTCAGCAACGCTGCCATACGGGTCCGAATCACTTCGATAAACTGAAGTTCCTGTTCAATATCTCGGTTCTGATAATCGAGCCTAGCAAGCAAGTCGTTCTCGTCGGCTGCCAGCAACAATGGTTTCTTAAGGGCGGCCACACGTTGGAACCGGTCTGCGTAAACAGGTTCAAAATCGGCAATATGAGCAACCACTTCTAGGGTGCTCCATTTGCCGGCGATCGGTCGGGCCTGAAGTTGTTCGCGGGTCAGACCTTTGACAGAATCTTTCAACTGTTGCACCCCAGCAAGATATGCCGAGATTAGGGGATGGCTCATTCCGTTTGTCTCCAAGTTCACTATAAATCGATTGGGTTGACCTTATTCTAAAAATTTATCGAAACCCTGTGAGGTGTTATTATGAAACAATTGCTTCACTCGTTCAGGGAATTTTCTAGAAGAGGGCCTTAGCAGAAAGCCATAGCAGAGTGGAACAGGAAAAAAGCCAATCATCACGGACTGAACGAATCATTCAATCAACGTCGGTTCGGCTCACATTGTGGTAGACCTTTGGGAAGATTTTCGATTCTCTCGACAACTCGCTCGACGATTCGACCATTCTTCCGTTCGCTCGGCAATTCGACCATTCTTCCGTGTGAAGTGATCCGTGTGAATCCCCCCTCCCTATGATGAATTGCTCTCTTTATGAACCCCTCATCGTGAATCCCCCTCTTTATGAAATCCCTTCTCGTGAAGAGGTAAAATAATCACTCATATCATCGATTCTAGTGCATGTGAAATCCTCCTTCCTCACTTGTGAAATCCTCCTTGTGAGCTTCTCACCGAACGGGTAAAATATCCCAAGTGGCAAACAAAAGGATTTTTGCCTTGTTCTAATAGAGGCATTCCCATGCCTTCACGTCAGCTTTATCGGTTACTGCGTCCATTTTACCTGTGGGAGGTCTTTTTCTTTCTGGCAATGATCGTGACGATTGCCACGATTCTGGTTTTGTTTCTATTCGTCATTGCCCTGTTGGCTCCCCCGATCTGCCTGTTATATCCCGATATGAAATATCATCCCTACAGCACGGGCAGCCACCACCAGCGCCAAGTTTACGAGCGGTACCGTCGCTTAGGTCGGCGAATGTCCTTTTGGCGTCGCTTGGCCAAGGTGATGCTAAAACCTTGGGGCTTGTGGAAAACTCACTGGTAGCAAGGAATGATCGCATCGGCCCCCGCCCCGAGCAGTTGCTGTTGCTTCCAACGATTGATCTGCTGGGGATTCTCCTGATTGCTGGCCACCCCAATCGCTACCCCACCGACCCGTTTCACTTCTTGAGTTTCCACAATCCCATCACCAAAGCCTAAAATTTCCGATCCCTGAAAGCCCTGCTCCAGTAATCGTTCAATCACCCCACGTTTGCTAAAGGTGGGATCGCCCTGAACGGGAGCATGTAACTCATCGGCAAAATAAGAACGAACTTGAAGTAAACCCGCCTCGTACTCAACGGCTTCCCGATCGGACCCGCTGGCTAAAACGAGCTTTAATCCCATCGATTGCAAGCGATTCAAAAAGGCCCCTGCCGCAGGAACCTGCCAGTTTTCGGGCGGAACCTGACCCGAAGCAATGGCCGAACGGCAAGGTTCCACACTGGCCAACAAGTCATCGAGGGAGCGTTTGATATAGACCTTAGACGAATCGGCCTAACCCGAACGTTTCTGGACATCTACTAAAAGCCATTTCATTTTCGCCACGGGAGGTTTGCCGTTCATCCCCAT